>JAFDFW010000426.1 GCA_019309605.1 Deltaproteobacteria bacterium
CCAGAACGGTACGGGGCCGTGCACGTATGCCGCGTTCCGAATGGCTCGCCGCAACTGAGCTGACCTTCTTCGTTGACGTCGATGAAGGTGAGATTGGCGTCGCTTCGCACCGGCAAGTACAGCCGCCGCCCATCCGTCGCAACGCCGAGGCCATCCGAGAAAGACCCGATATTGACTTCGCCGAGAATCAGCCCCTCGACAGGGACGAGCCTCAACGCCGCTCCGGGGTCACGAAACCGTAGGCCTGCAGGAACGACCGAGCAGCGGTCGAAGGGAACCTCCACGCATGCGTCCCCTGGGCCGTCACCGGGAGCAGGAGGAGCGAGGGGTTCGCACACACACGCGGGATCGTTGATGTCGCCTTGGAAGTCTTCTTCGAGGCACCGCTGGCGGATCCCCTGGGGCACGGCTGTGCAGTCGATGTCCACCGCCGGGTCGCATACACAGGCGGGATCGTTGACGTCTCCGGGATAGTCGCTTGCCAGGCATGCGGGGACGCGCCATGCGCTCACGCAGCCGGTGTTAATCGCCTCGACCATTTTGTCGAGGTCGTAGGACTGGACGTTTCCGGAGTTGTATTCGAGCCCGAAGTTCGAGCTCGTGACGAACAAATACTCGGGATAGCCGGCCGCGTCTTCATCGACGGAGAGCTCGATCGCTATTGGGAAGGACATCAGCCCGGCGGGCAGCGGCTCTCCATCTGTGTTGATGCAGCCGGTCGAGACAGTCCCGGAGATAAGCAAGAACCCCAGAGCGAAGCGAATTGAAGCGCCCTGCGGGTCAAATCGAGACCCCATGGAGCGCCACCCTAGCCGTTCACCCTACGGGGGGCAACTGGCAGCGAAGTGCCCTATTTCCAGGGATCGAGGATGGCCTGGTCGTGCTGAGGAGATCGTTTGGCGCGCTGCCGAGGCTTGCGCCGGAGCGGTGTGGCGCGAGCTTCCCTGGCTTCGACTTCCAGCGCCTCCGAAGCGGCCGCGCTCGACTGCTCGTCGCTCGGTTCGAGTTTGGCCTTCTCCGCCGTCGGTGGCGAGGTCACGGGCGCCTCCGGAGCCGTGGGGGGGGCGTTCGAGTCGGCCCTCCGGTCGGTATACACACCCATGGCGAGCGTTCCGACCAGCGCCAAGACGGCCATTCCCAGCCCGCCCAGGTAGATCGGCGAGACGCGCGAGTGCTCGGGAGGAGGCGGCCTGGTCGGGGTCAGCGTGACGGTGTCCGGTCCGACCGGTTGCTGACCGGTGTGGACGCGTTGCAGGTCCGCCTCAATCGCGTGCATCGTCTGGTAGCGCTGCTCCGGCTTCTTTTCGAGGCAGCGCATGATCAGCTGTTCGAGCTGCTCGGAGACCTGCGGCACGCGGACCTTCGGCGGAATCGGGTCCTCATACATTTGCTTGGTGAGGATGCCCATCATCGTGTCTGCGTCATGCGGCACGTGACCGGTCACCATTTCGTACAGCAGAACGCCGAGCGCATAGATGTCGGTCCGGTGGTCGACGCCGTCGCCTTCGCACTGTTCAGGCGACATGTAGTGAGGCGTGCCGAGTACCTCACCGTCGCGCGTGAGCCGCTTAGGGCCGTTGGCGACTTTGGCGATGCCGAAATCGAGGACTTTTACGAAGTCATCGGTGTCGTTGCGCCGAATGAGAAACACGTTCTCCGGCTTGAGGTCCCGATGGACGATCCCGGCGTCGTGCGCAGCGCCGAGCGCGCGGCAGACTTGGACCGCGATGTGAATCGCGCGCTCTTCAGGCATGCGCTGGGCGACATCGATCGCGTCGATGAGATCCAGTCCCTCGAGGCACTCCATGACGAAATAGGTCGAGCCGTCGCTCAGCTCGCCGAAGTCGTTGATGTCGATGATGTGTTGGTTGCCGATGGCGGACGCGCTCTCGGCCTCACGCCGGAACCGCGCCAGCACTTCGGGGTCTCCCGTGTTCTCCCGACGAAGCACCTTGATGGCGAGCGGCTTGTTGAGGCGCGTATGGGTGACCCGATAGACCAACCCCATGCCCCCTTCGCCAAGCAAGGTCTCGACGCGGTAGCGCCGATCGATCGTCTGACCGAGCAGCCCCTCGGGCGCTTTCGATACCCCGGACCGCGGCCCACTCACCTCCGGGTCGTCAAACCCTCTGGTACCATCTGACATACAGCTCTACCACAATCTTCCAGCAAACTACATTCCAACACGCCCAGCCCCCTCCAGCAACCGCAAAATGCGGGAAAAAAGGGACAGTCCCCCTTTTTCTAGCGCAGGCGGGCTTGGGCGGCAGCCAGGCGTGCGCCGGGGAGCTGGGATAGTGGGGCCGAGACGAAGTTTAGGCCCAGGCGCTCGCAGATTTCGATGGAGTCGGGGCTACCGCCTTGGTCGCCGCATAGGCCTGCGACGAGGTCGGGGCGAACTGCTCTGGCGCGTTCGAGGGCTATGGCCATTAGCTCGGCGACGCGTTCGTCGAGATACGTGAATGGATCCCGCGCGACCATGCCGAGGTCGTTCAGGTACGTCGGCAAGAATCGGCTGGCGTCGTCCCGGCTGATGCCGAGCGTGGTTTGGGTTAGGTCGTTGCCCCCGAACGAAAAGAAATCTGCATAGCCAGCAAGCTCATCCGCTATGAGGCACGCGCGCGGAAGCTCGATCATGGCTCCGACGCGGCAGGTGAAGAGGTTCGTGGGCTCGGCGAAGACCTGTTGGTGCACGCTATTCAACACCGCGCACAATGCTTCGAGCTCGGAGGTGAAGGAGACCATGGGAATCAGGACCTCGAGCTCGACGGGAACGCCCTGCTCGGTGCAGTCGCGCGCCGCGAACAGCATGGCGCGAAGCTGCATGTCGTAGAGGCCGGGGACGGTGAGGCCCGCCCGCACACCCCGATGACCGAACCCAGGGTTCGACTCGCGATGTCGCCCGGCTGCTTTGGTCACTTCTGCCAACTCCAGATCGAGCGCATCGGCGATGGCTTGCAGCGGCTCTTCGTCTTGCGGGAGAAACTCTTCGAGTGCGCGATCGAGCAAGCGAATCGTGACCGGCCTTCCGTCCATCGCTTGAAAGATCTCGACAAAGTCGTCCCTTTGGGCGCGCTCGAGCTCCATGAGCCATCGGCTGCGCTGCTCATTCTCGACCGCGAGCAGCGCGCATCGCATCGCGAACAACCGATCCTGCGCAAAGAACATTCGCTCGGTCCGGCACAGCCCCACGCCTTCGGCCCCGTAGCTCAAGGCTGCGCGCGCCGCCTGCGGGGTATCGGCTTCCGCGTAGATGCGCATACGGCGAACCTGGTCGGCCCATGTCATCAGCTCGCGAAGCTCGTCGACGGTC
>JAFDFW010000427.1 GCA_019309605.1 Deltaproteobacteria bacterium
GAGGTCTTGGAGGACAACTTCACCATGGCCATATCCCTCCTGAGAAGCATGGCCGCCGGCATCCTCCAGCTATACGATCAGGGACACTCTCCACCCTCCTGACCAGTGCCGGCAACTGGGTTGTGCGGCTGAGTCACCGGAGGACGGCTCGGGACGGGCGTGCTCGCGAATGGGAGCCCCGTCGCCCGGCACCCTAAGTCTACATATGCGGAGGCGCCGACCCATTCACTGTGCTGCCCATCCCGAGCCGTCCCCCTGCGTAGAAGTCGATGTACGTCAGTGCCAGTGCCAGTGTCAGTGCCAGTGTCAGTGTCAGTGTCAGTGCCAGTGTCAGTGCCAGTGTCAGTGTCAGTGCCAGTGCCAGTGCCAGTGCCAGTGCCGGTGCCAGCGACAGGGTTAGCTTCGCTGCGATCTTTGTAGGAGTTTCTCTTTAGTTTCAGAGAGTTAGCTGGGGGGAGCCTGTCCCCCTTGTAACTGGTTGTTTGTTCAGTATATTGGATGGTCCCATGTCTGCTGGGACTGTTGTTGATATCGAGGCGCGACGAGTTGAAGCGAAGGCTTTGCCGTTGTCGGAGTTGTTGCCTCGACGGCGCTTGGTCGAGGTTTCGGGGAAGCATGCTTGTGCACGAACGACGGCGGCGGTGTCGTGTGTAATCAACGACGGCGGCGGTGTCGTGTGTAATCGGGGCGCAGGCCTGTGGTGAGCTCGTCGCTTGGGTGCAGCTCAAGGACGGCGCGCTGTTTCCTCCCGACCTCGAGGCGGCGGGAGTTGATCTCGATTCGTTCATCACCATTCACGTGCCGCGTCACGCGGGTCCGTTCGCGCTGGTTCGCGCGACTGAATGGCTTGCTCGGTCTGGTGCGTTCGGGTTGACGGTCATTGATCTCACCGATGCGCTGCCGCCTGGTTCATCGGTGAACTGGCAAGGCCGTCTTCAAGGTCTGTTGCGTCAATACGACGGACGCATTCTCTTGCTCACTTCGAGCGCGTACGAAGATCCTTCTTCCGGCCCATTGGTAGGCTTGCGTATCGAGCCACGACGCGGCCCTCTTCATGCTGATCGCTTCGAAATCCACACCCATGTTCTCAAAGACAAAGTCGGCTTCGCAACCGAGATTTCATCGATGAACCCCATCGCTCCGTCGGGTTTGCGAGGCGCGTCATGAAGCGGGTGAGTTGCGTTCTGTTACCAATGCTTCCATTGCAAATTTTGTTGCGCGAAAAGCCGCAATGGGCTGGTGCACCAATCGCCGTCGTCGACGATGAAGGCCCCCATGGCCGCATCACGCATCTCAATGCGATCACAAAAAAGAGCCGCCTCCGTATCGGCATGCGTCAAACGGTCGCGCGTGATCTCCTCCCGAACCTGCACACTGCTGTCGTGTCGCCCGAAAAAGCCTCGGACGTCAGCCGCGAGCTGATCAGCTCGCTTCAAACGTTCTCACCTCGGGTCGAAGCGATCGATCATGCCGGTGCGTTCCACATCGACCCCGAAGGTCTCCGACGCCTCTATGGCGGTTATCGCAACTGGGCGACGTCCATTCATCGGTATTTGCGGGCTCGACACTGGCGAAATTCGGTGACGGTCGGCTTTCATCGTCACCGAGCGCTCGCGGTCGCGATGACCCACGGCGGGGTCACCATTTTGCAGAATCCCGGCAAGAGCGTGAGCACTCGAACAAGACGCCGCTTAGCAAATTCGATTTGCCCGGTGAGCTTTACGAGAACTTAGGGGCTTTGGGCATCGAAACATTGGGCGACTTTCTCCTCTTGCCTCCAGGCGAACTTCATAGCCGTTTTGGCGCCAAGGCAAGTGCGCTCCACGATTCGTTTGCCGAAGACATGCAGCTCCCAATTCAGCCACATGCGTTCGACGAACCATCACGCATCTCATTCCAAGTCGACCCGCCCGATGAAGATCAGAATCGCTTGCTCTTCGCAGTCAAGGGTGCTCTGCATTCATTGCTGCATCAGGTGCGTGCTCGCGGCGAGGCAATTCAGTCTCTGCGGCTCTCCCTTCATCTGGAGCGCGCCCCTCTTCATCAAGAACACATCGAGCCCGCTTCACCGAGCTTGGATTTGATGTTGCTGCTCGAGCTCATCCGTCTTCGTCTCAATGAAGTGAGCTTGCAAGGTGCGGTCGAGGAAGTAGAGCTTCTTGCCAATACGGTGCGCGCGCATGCAGAACAGGTCGCGCTCCCCGGCCATCAACCGCCTCGCGACATGAGTGCTGCCCATCGCGCGCTCGACCGAATCCGCGCTGCATACGGCGAGCACTCGGTGACGAAAGCACGCGTGCTCGAGGCCCATTTGCCTGAGGCCTCCTTCCGCTTTGAGCCCATTCACCATGCGCGGCTTGGTGAACGAGCGTTGGCCGCTCCTGTTTCTTCAATGATTCGACGTGTTTATAGTCGTCCAAGGCCTCTTCCTCCTCGCAAGCCAAAGGAGCCCGAGGCGGGGCCCTCGCTCGCGAAAAACCACGCGATCGAGCACATGTACGGGCCGTATCGCGTGAGTGGTGGTTGGTGGAAACGGCTCGTCGAACGCGACTACTACTACGCCGAAACCGATCACGGGGACCTGCTCTGGCTCTTCTACGATCGCCCCCGGAAGCGGTGGTTCTTGCACGGGGTGCTCGATTGAATGAGCGCTTACGTTCCGTTGTGGGTCAAAAGCAATCACAGCTTTTTGGAAGGCGCCTCCTTTCCTGAAGAGCTGGTCGAACGCGCACACGCACTCGGTCTTCCGGCCGTTGCCATTACAGACCGCGATGGAGTCTACGGTTTAGTGCGCGCACACATGCGAGCCAAGGAGCTGGGAATCCGTATCGTGACCGGCGCACAACTCACGGTCGACGTCGAAGGCAATGCACACCACGTCATAGCGCTCGCCAAGACTCGGCGAGGTTATGCTGATTTGTGCAGAGCGCTTTCACGCGGGCATGCTCGGTGCGAAAAAGGCGTTTCCCTCATCACTGCTGCAGACCTCGAACAGGCCCAGGAGCTGTTCTTTCTCTGTACGACACCCGCAACATTGCGCGTGTTGCATGCGACGCATGGTCCTTCATCTCTGTTTGCTCTGTGCACGCGTCATCTCACCGACCGCGAACGGCCGCGAGAGACGCGCTTGCGCTCTGTGGCGCAAGAGCTCGGCGTGCAGACGGTGGGCGCCAACGAAGTCCTCTATCACGAGAAGCTCCGACGCCCGCTCCAGGATATTTTAGCCTGTATTCGCGCGGGAAAAGTCCTCTCGGACGCAGGCCGTGCCATCCGTGAAAACGCAGAGCACGACCTCAAACCCGCCGTTGAGCTCGGTCGCCTCTTCGCAGATGACCCTGCGTGTCTGCGTCGCACACTCGACATCGCGGAGCAGTGTGCGTTTAGCCTCGATGACCTTCGTTATCGATATCCGGAAGAGCATCTTCCTTCCGGCCGAAGCGAACAAGGGTGGTTGCGCGAGCTCGCGTTTAGAGGCGCGCGCGCACGTTACCAAGGAAAGGTGCCTGCTGACGTTCGCACACAGCTCGAACGCGAGCTTCAAATCATTCACAGACTCGATTACGGAGGCTACTTCCTAACGATGCACGAGATTGTTCAGTACTGCACAGAGCAGAGCATCTTGTGCCAAGGCCGTGGTAGCGCTGCCAACAGCGCAGTGTGCTTCTGCTTGGGCATCACGGCTATCGATCCCGTGCGCATGGATCTTCTATTCGAGCGCTTCTTGAGCGTCGAGCGCGCCGAACCGCCTGACATCGATCTCGACATCGAGCACGATCGTCGCGAAGAAGTCATTCAGCACGTGTACGAAAAGTACGGTCGACGGCATGCCGCAATGGTCGCAAACGTCATTCGGTATCGCATCCGCTCTGCGGTGCGTGACGTGGGTAAGGTGCTCGGCTTGTCTCGAACGGATCTCGAGACCGTCACGCGACTTCTCAGGCATCGGGACGACGCCCTCAACCCCGAGCTCCTCCAAGAGGCGGGGCTCGATCAGGACGCGCCGACAACCCATCACCTCGGCTCTTTAGCCTCTCAAATACTGGATTTTCCTCGACATTTATCGATTCACCCGGGCGGCTTCCTGCTTGGCCATCGCCCTGTAGACGAGATCGTTCCCATCGAGCCGGCCACGATGGAGGCGCGCACCGTCATCCAGTGGGACAAGTACGACGTCGACAACCTCGCGTTGTTCAAGGTCGACCTCTTGGGTCTCGGAGCGCTCACCTGCATTCACCATGCGTTTGATCTGTTACGTGAGCACAAGGGGCAGTCCCTCGAAATTGCAACCGTTCCCGCAGAAGACAAGGCTACGTACGACATGGTGTCACGAGGCGATACGGTCGGCGTATTTCAAATCGAAAGCCGCGCGCAAATGGCCATGCTACCGCGGCTTCGCCCGCGCACGTTCTACGACTTGGTGATCGAAGTGGCGATCGTACGCCCGGGTCCCATTCAAGGCGATATGGTGCACCCGTATCTGCGACGACGCAAAGGCGAAGAGGAGGTCGACTATCCACATCCCAAGCTCGAACGAATCTTGAGCAAGACGCTGGGCGTTCCGATCTTTCAAGAGCAGGTCATGAAGCTTGCTGTCGAGGCGGCTGGGTACACGCCGGGCGAAGCGGATCAACTTCGTCGCGACATGGGGGCCTGGCGTAAGTCCGGGCGAATTGAAAAGCATCGAACGCGCATGATCCCGCGTATGCTTGCCGAAGGCATTCCCGAGGAGTTTGCCGAACGCGTGTTCTCGCAAATCAGGGGTTTTGGTGAGTATGGTTTCCCGGAGAGCCATGCGGCCTCCTTTGCGTTACTGGCATACGTCACCGCATGGCTCCGATGTCACCATCACGACGCGTTC
>JAFDFW010000048.1 GCA_019309605.1 Deltaproteobacteria bacterium
GTCAAATGAAGCTCCGTGGCCAACGGTAGGGCCTCCTCGTACAAGCTCGCGCCGCCGATGATGAAGGGGCAGTCGTCGGTTGTTCTTGCGAGGGCGATCGCTTCCGCGAGGCTATGGGCCGTTTCGCATCCGGCGAACAGCGCGCCGGGCTGTCTAGTGACGACGATGTTGCGGCGCTTTGGAAGCGCGCGGCCGATCGAGTCGTGGGTTTTGCGGCCCATGATGATCACGTGCCCGCTGGTGGTCTTCTTGAAGTGCTTGAGGTCTTCGGAAACGTGCCAAGGCAACGCGCCGCCTTTGCCGATCACGCCGTTGCGGGCCACCGCCACGATCAACGCGAGCGGGGCCAGGGCCGGATCAGGGCTGGTCACACTGCCACCGGGGCTTTGATGCGCGGATGAGGGAGGTAGTCCTTGAGCTGGAAGTGCTCGTGTCGGAAGTCGAAGAGGTTGTCGACTGATGGATCGATCAACATGGTCGGCGGCGGACGGGGCTGACGTGAGAGTTGTAGTCGGGCCTGGTCGACGTGGTTGCTGTAGAGGTGCACGTCACCGAACGTGTGAACGAAATCGCCCGGCTCCAAGCCTGACACCGAGGCGACCATCATGGTTAGGAGTGCGTAGCTTGCGATGTTGAAGGGGACCCCCAGAAAAACGTCGGCGCTGCGCTGGTACAACTGACAGCTCAACCGGCCATCGCTAACGTAAAACTGAAAAAGGGTGTGACAAGGGGGGAGGGCGACGCGCTCGGCTTCCGAAGGGTTCCAGCCTGAGATGATCAGCCGCCGGCTATTCGGGTTGTCCCGGATCTGATCGAGCACCTGGGTGAGTTGGTCGAAGCCGTCCCGCTCGTAGGAGCCGTCTTCGCGCTCGGTCGCGCCGAAATTGCGCCACTGATGGCCGTACACCGGGCCGAGGTCGCCTTCCTTTCGCCCGAAGCGCGCGGTCTGTTCGGCGGTCGCCCATTCGTCCCAGATCGAGACGCCCACCTCTTGAAGCTGGGTGACGTGGGTTTCGCCGCGCACGAACCACAGCAGCTCGTGGATGATCGACTTGAGGTGGACCTTCTTGGTGGTGACGAGGGGAAAGCCCTCGCGAAGGTCGACGCGCAGTTGGTAACCGAACAGGCTTCGCGTCCCGGTCCCTGTTCGGTCTTCGCGCTGGACGCCGTCATCCAGCACCTTCCGCAGCAGGTCGAGGTATGCGCGCATCGTTCTATTCTTCGATCACCTCGACCGGCTCGCGAGGTTCGTCGCGCCGGATCGAGTAGCGCACCAGTGCCCGAAGAATATCGTTGCGCTCGAGGTCGCCCACCAGGCGCTTGATGTCCTCGTAGACCGACGGGTCGGTCAACAGCGCGCCGATGGTGCCCTTGCCCTCGCGCGCCTCTTTGGTGAGAAAGGCGATGTCGTCGCTGGCGTTCTGCAAGTTGTCCATGAACGAATCGCCGAGCTCGCCGTAGATCAGCTGATTGACGGCGCCATCGCCCTCGCGGACATCGGTCAGAATGGTGTTCAGCTGGCCGAATGTGTCGCGGATGTTCCGGATCGCGTCGGCGCCTTCGGTTCCGTAGATCAACGCGTGCGCCGTGCCTTCGTTCGTTTGGATGTCTTCGGTGATGGCGTTGAGGTTCTTGCCAAGCGCTGCCACCTGCTTTCCGGCCGCCCGCAGCTCTTTCACCGCGCCCTTCACGTCGCGCCCGAGCTCCGCGTCGTTCATCAAGCGCCCGATCGTCCCGTCTCCGCTCGCGATTGTGCCGCTGACCTTGGCGAGATTACGCGCCGTTTCTTTGAGGTCGTTCGAAAACTCCTGGTCGGAGAAGGGGTCGGTGGCTAGCCGTAGGTTGTGCGCTGTCCCTTCGGCCTCGAGCAGCGTGCGTTCCGCCAGCGCCATGATGCCGCCGCCTACAGAGACGGGAATCGGCTCGTCCGGATCCCATTCTGGATACTCGTCAGAGCCGACCCCAATTTCGACGATGCGGTCGCCGAGGAGGCCCTTGCTCCCTATCGCGGCAAAGCTCGGCTTCGGATCTGCAGTTTTGACGTCTAGGCCCAGCTCTCCTCGGATCAAATGAGTGGCGTCGTCAATGACGCGGAAGTAGACCTCGATGTTCCCCGCCTCGCCGATGACGACCTCTGTGACCCCGCCGACGTTTACGCCCGCCACGCGGACGGTGTTGCCCTTCTGCAGGCCGCCGACGTCGTCGAAGATCGCGTAGTAGGTGGTCTTCGGTTGGAAGATGTTTTCCTGTGCACCGATCGCGAAGGCGATGGTCGTGCCGATCACCAGCGAAACCAATACGAAAACGCCAACACGAAGGCGAGTACCGGCAGTCGTCTTCATTTATCGCCCAACCCAGCCACTTACCCCGCACTCCTTAGCAGAGTTTCGGTGTCTTCGTCGACCGGAGCGTTGCCCTCGATGAAGTCGCGGACCTGGGGATTATCTGAGGCCCGGAGCTCGTCAGGGGATCCGGAGAAGATTACGAAACCCTCGTGGATCATGGCGATACGATCGCTGATTGCCAGCGCCGTGTCCATGTCGTGCGTCACCACTACCGAGGTCACGTCCAGGGTCTCGTTCAGGTACTGGATCAGATCGGCGATGCGGGTGACGTTGATCGGGTCGAGCCCCGTCGTCGGTTCGTCGTAGAGTAATACTTCGGGCCGGATCGCCAGCGCCCTGGCGAGTGAGACCCGCTTCTTCATGCCAGCGGACAGGTCCGCTGGCGCGGTCTCTTCGGTGCCGGGCAGCCCGACGTACGTGAGCGACTCGCGGACGCGCTCCGAGATCTCGAGTTCGCTCATGTCGAGTTGTTCGCGCAGGCCGTACGCGACGTTCTCCTTGGTGCTGAGCGAATCGAAAAGCGCGCCGGCTTGGAACAGCATCGCCACCCGCTTGCGAACAGGGGAGTACTCCGCCTCGGTCATTCCCGAGATCTCCTGGCCGTCGAACGAGATGGTGCCGCCGTCGATGCCGAGCAGACCGATGAGCATTTTGAGCATGACGCTCTTACCCTGGCCGGAGCCACCGATGATCGTCAGCACCTCGCGCTCGTTGATTTCGAGGTTGAGGTCCCGATACACGACCTTCCGTCCGAATGCCTTCTTGACCCCACGGAATTCGATGAGCGCCATCGGCCCGACTTTAGTTGGGGTTGAGGAGATCGTCGACTACTGTAACCGACATGCGTCGCCGCCATGGACGGGTCCTTCTCAGCGCCTGCCTGCTGGTACTCTTGGCGCTTTTGGGGAGTTGCACGGGAAAGGCCGAGGCGGTCCGGGCCGCTCAGCCTTACGTCGAGGACTTCGGGGAGCTGCGCGTGAGGGCGCTGAGCCTCCTCGAGTTGCGCTCCGATGTGCAGCGACAGCGTCTACTCGCCGACGCCATGAAGAACGGCGATGAGGAATCGCTTCCCGCCAACCTGAAGCTGCTCCTCGAGAGGATGCGGGCCGAGCGAGTCGAAATCACCGACCAACGGCTCGAGCACGGTGAAGCGCTGTTTTGGCGGATGCTCGACTATAGCTTTGCGGAGAACCCGAACGTGCTTCAGGGCGAGATCGTCTTTCTCGAAAAGGACGGCTCGCTGTCGAGTTTTCGCCACCCACGCGAAACTGCCCTGCCCGCCGGCGTGAAGTGGTACGGCCTCCGTGCGCAGCGCACGTTTGCGGGGCTGACCAACTGCATGACGAACGAGGGCTCCGAGCCGTGCGTGCTTTTGCAGCTTCGGCCGAGAGACTATCCGGGCAATGCGGGGTTGACGGTGGCGTATCGCCGCACGCCGCTCGAGGTCACTGCCGATCCAGAGTCAGCTCGATGATCTGATACGGAATTGTGCCCGGGCCGCCTTCGGCGTCGAAGCACCCGATCGCGCTCGTATCATCTGTCGCATGTTGGAAGCATAGGGTCGGGTCCATGCCGAAGCGCACTGCGAGGTCGGCGCGCTCGGTTTGGGTGAGTGGCGTCACAGTGGCCGCCTCCGGCGAGCTGAGCGCCTGGAGGGCTGCCTCGTCGAGCGAGCACGCACGGTTCCGCGCCTCCGATGGCATGTCCGGGTGGAACCAGGGGAGGGTGTCCTCGCTGATCACCCCATCGCCGCATGTCGTTCGGGTTCCCTCGAGCGCACCGACGAGGATCACCCGGGAGGCCCAGATCTTGGTCTCATCGTCCTGTCCCAGGATGAGACGCCAACCGTAGGACTGGGCCCAGAACGTCAGGAGGCAGCAGGAGAGCACGAGAACGCCGAGGCATCCGAGACCGACCCAAAGCCCGATATTTCTCGCCGGCGCTTGTGGCGCGTCTTCCATCATCAGGCGCGGGAGTTACCACTGTTCTGCCGAGCTTGACAGGGGGGCGCGCCGGGCCTAGCGTCCGCTCGCCCTGCCATGGCTTTTGCGCTTACGCCCGAACGCGAACAACAGGTCGACGACATTTTGACCCGCTATCCGGAGCGTCGAGCAGCGCTCTTGCCGGTTCTGTGGCTTTGCCAGCGACAGAACGGGTGGATTAGCCCGGAAGTCGTCAAGTACGTCGCGGAGCGTCTCGAGCTCTCGACCGCGATCATCCAAGGCGTGGTGACCTTCTATACGATGTTCTTCGACGAGCCGGTTGGCGAGAACGTCGTTTGGGTCTGCCGAACGCTTTCCTGCGACCTTCGCGGGGGCAAATCGATTCAGGAGCATCTCGAGAAGAAGCTCGGTTGCACAGCCGGGCACACCAGCTCGGATGGCAAATTCACCCTGCTCAAGGCCGAGTGCCTGGCCGCCTGCGGGCAGGCTCCCATGGTTCAAATCAACGACTACTACTACGAGAATCTCAACGTAGAGCAGTTGGATCGCATTATCGACGCCCACGCGACCAAGGGTGGCGATGCCGCCGCGACAGAATTTTCCACGTTTGCAAGCTTTGCAGCGCCGCGCGGCAGTGGTGCTGGTCCGGTGACCTCAGCGCCGCCTCCTCCCAGCAAGGAGGCTGTCCGGCTGGCTTCACAACCACCACCTGCGGGTGACGGGAAGGGTGAGGAGTCGTGAGCGGGCCGATCAAGCCATTGCTGACCTCCCGTTACGGGATCGAGGAGGGCTGGAAGCTCGCGAACGCGGAGCGCGCCGGCGCATACGAGGTGGCCCGGCAGGCCCTGACGAGCCGAAAGCCCGCCGAGCTCCGGGAAGAGGTCAAGAAGGCCAACATTCGCGGCCGTGGCGGCGCAGGTTTCCCCGCCGGGGTGAAGTGGGGCTTCCTCAACCGGCAGGAGGGAGAGGAGATCTACCTCGTCATCAACGCCGACGAGAGCGAGCCCGGCACCTTCAAAGACCGCAGCATCATGGACCTCGATCCCCACCGGCTGATCGAGGGGGCTATCATTTCCTGTTTCGCGATCGACGCGCACACCACCTACATCTACGTGCGGGGCGAGCTCGCGTTCTCCGTGCAGCGTCTCGAGCGGGCGATTGCGGAGGCGCGAGAGGCCGGCTACCTCGGCGAGCGGCCGTTCGGCATCGATCACGCCATCGATGTTCACGTTCACTCTGGCGCCGGTGCGTATATCTGCGGCGAGGAGACAGCGCTGCTCAACTCGCTCGAAGGACGCCGTGGCGAGCCCCGGCTCAAGCCGCCGTTTCCGGCGGTTAAGGGTGCGTTCGGCATGCCGACCATCGTCAACAACGTCGAAACGGTCGCTTCGGTTCCCGACATCGTGCAGATGGGCGGCGAAGCCTGGTCCGCACTCGGCCAGCTTCCCGGCGACGGCGGCGTGCGCCTTTACGGCGTCAGCGGTCACGTCAAGAACCCCGGCCTGTTCGAAGCTCCCGTCGGGATCACCATGCGCGAGCTCATCGACGACTACGCGGGGGGCATGCTCGGCGATCGCCCGCTCAAGGCGGTGATTCCGGGTGGCTCATCGACGCCAGTGCTCGATCCGCGCCGCAAAGTAGACGCACCACTCGAAGAACACCCACTGCACAAGTGGCACGGCCAAAGCGAAATCGACGTGCCGATGGGCGTCGACACGTATCGGGCCCTTGGCACGATGCTCGGAACCTGCTGCGCCATCGTGATGGACGACACCGTCAATATGGTCGAGGCCAGCCGCAACCTGATGCGCTTTTACAAGCACGAGTCCTGCGGGCAGTGCACCCCGTGTCGCGAGGGGACCGGTTGGCTGGTCGATGTGCTCGACAACCTGTGCAGCGGGCGGGGCAAGCCCGAAGACGTAGACCTCCTGGTCAACATCTCGAACAACATGATGGGCAACACCATTTGCGCCTTCGCGGATGGCACTGCGATGCCGATGCTCGGGATGGTGCAGAAGTTCCGCGAAGAATTCATGGACGCCGCGATGAACGGCGTTCCCGACGGCGTCCGGCACGACGACAGCACTCGCAGCATCGTAGAGGGGGGCGCGTGACGGGTCTCGGGGCAACTCTTTTCGTCGTGACAGCGATTTTTGCCATGGCCGGCGCTCTGATCACGATTTCGGCGCGGCGCCCGCTTCGCGCTGCGATCGGCCTGCTCGTTCACATCATTTCCCTCGCCGGCATGTTCCTCACGCTCAACGCACACCTTCTGGCAGTGCTCCAGCTCCTGGTGTACGCCGGCGCGATCGTCGTCTTGTTCGTCTTCGTCATCATGCTGATCGGCCCGGCCGCCGAGGTAGGCCCGATCGAGGGGCGGGTGGCTTCGCGAACGCTGAGCATCGCACTCACGATCGCCGTCGTTCTTGCCGTCGCGACTTCGGTTGCCTATGTCGACGCCCCCTGGGGACCGGTTTCGGACGAGTTCGGGACGGTCGAGGGCCTGGGGATGGCCATTTATTCGCAAGCCCTGGTGCCGTTCGAGGTGATCTCAATCACCCTATTGGTTGCCGTCATCGGTGCGATCGCAGTCGCTCGGAGCCGCACGGAGTAGGACGGGATGGGCATCGGCACATACTTAGCGCTCGCCTCGGTTCTGTTTGGCATTGGCGCCAGTGGCTTCCTGGTCCGTCGCAACATGCTGATTCAGCTCATGTCGATCGAGCTGATGCTCAACTCCGTCAACGTGGTCTTGCTTGCTTTCAATCGCGCGTACCCTGCGAATCACGATGGCCAAGTGTTTGCCTTCTTCGTCATCGCGGTCGCGGCTGCTGAGGCGGCCGTCGGCTTGGCGATCCTCATCGCTTACTACCGCATCAAGAAGACCCTCGATACCGACGACGCGACCCTGCTGAAGTATTGAACCCATGCATGTAGAAGCCCCTCAGCAGATTTTGCTCCTTTTGATCATCCTGTTCCCACTGGGTGGGGCGATCATCAATGGCCTGCTTGGGCGCTACATGGCCAAGGGGCTCGTCACCCTGGTCGGCGTCGGGTCCGTGGCGGTGTCTTTCGCGCTGGCCGTCGTCTCGTTCGTCGAGCTCTACGGTCTCTCGCAGGACGCCGAGCACGCGGCGCTGGCGTATCACTTCTACGAGTGGTTTTCCCTGAAGCTGCCCGGCGGCACTGTCGTTCCGATCAACGTCCGGTTCATGATGGACTCGCTCAGCGGCGTCATGACCCTCGTCGTAACGGGCGTTGGCGGCCTGATCCACCTCTACAGCATCGGCTACATGGGCGAGGACGAGGGCTACCCCAGGTTCATGAGCTTCCTGAATCTGTTCATGGCCTCGATGCTGATCCTCGTTCTGGGGAGCAGCCTGCCGGTCATGTTCGTCGGCTGGGAGGGTGTCGGCCTCTGCTCGTACCTGCTGATCGGCTTCTGGTACGAAAACGGCAACTACGCCGCAGCCGGCCGAAAGGCTTTCGTCGTCAACCGAATCGGCGACTTCGGCGTCCTGGTGGGCATGTTCATCCTGGTCGGCGTGGCCGGTTCGTTCGAGTTCGCCGACATCAACGCCGCGGCGGCGGGCGGCGAGTTCCAGCCCGACTTCCCCATTCTGCTGTTCGGCCTTGCGCCGAGCCTGGCTACCGTGGCCTGTCTCTTTCTGTTCCTCGGGTGCACCGGTAAGAGCGCGCAGATTCCGCTTTTCGTGTGGCTCCCCGACGCAATGGCAGGCCCGACCCCCGTTTCGGCGCTCATCCATGCAGCCACCATGGTCACCGCCGGCGTCTACCTGTGCTGCCGCCTCTCCCCACTGTTCATCACCTCGGACGTGGCGATGGCGATCATCGCGGTCACCGGGACGCTCACTGCGCTCCTTGCGGCGTCGATCGCCGTGGTGCAGCGAGAGATGAAGAAGATTCTCGCGTACTCCACCGTGAGTCAGCTCGGGTTCATGTTCGCGGCCGTCGGCGTAGGCTTCTTCGCGGCTGGCTTCTTCCACGTCTTCACGCACGCGTTCTTCAAGGCCTGCTTGTTCCTCGGTGCCGGTTCCGTGATGCACGCGGTCCATGCTCATGGAGACGCCGACATTTTCAAGCTCGGCGGCCTCAAGAAGCACTTGCCGATCACGCGCTGGACCTTCTTGGCGAGCTGCCTGGCCATTGCCGGCTTCCCGCTCACCAGTGGCTTCTTTTCAAAGGACGAAATCCTCCTCGGCGCGGCCGCGCAGATCTATCGCGCCGACGATTGGCTCACGACGTCCGTCGGCTGGTTCACCTTGATCGGCCTCACGCTCGCTGCCGTGATGACCGCCTTTTACATGTTCCGGCTCTACTTCCTGACGTTCACCGGCGAGTATCGGAGCGCGGACCAATCGGGCGATCATCCCTACGATGCGCATCCACACGAGTCGCCGCCCAGTATGACGATTCCGCTGGTGGTGCTCGGCATCGGCGCGCTCGTCGTCGGCTTCTTGGGGCTCCCGCATGTGATGCCGATCACGGGCACCCATCTTCACAGTTGGTGGAGCCACTGGATGCATGCATCGGTCGCAGGTCAGCCGGTTCCCGAGGAGATGCAAATCGTAAACCTTGCTTCGGGCCTCGCCTTTGGCGCAATGGCGATCGGGATCAGCGCCGCCTGGCTGCTCTACCGAAACAAGAGCACCGATGCGCTGACCGATAAGATTCCGGCGCGCGTGTACCAGCTCGCGTTCGACAAATGGCGCGTGGATGAGCTCTACGCAGCCACGATCGTCAATCCGATCAAGAGGGTTGCCACAGTCGTGGGCCACGCCGACATGACCTTCGTCGATGCGCTCATGACGAAGTGGCCGAGCTTCAAGGTCCGTGAGACCGGGCGCATCTTCGCCCGCCTGCAAAACGGGGTCGTGCAAATGTACGGCGCCGTGATGATGGTCGGTGTCGTTGTGGTGCTGGCCTGGTTCTGGACTCCCCACTCGCACATCGAGGCCGCGTTCGAGGGTACTCAGGTCGAGCTCACGACGCCGGTGGGCCTTGGCTACGAGTACCGCTGGGATGCGAACTCAGACGGCGAGTTCGAGACGCAGTGGGAACGCGCTCCTGGGACTACCTTTGAGTACGCTCACGACGACATCCGCGGCGTTGCGGTGTTCCTCGGCAACGTGCGCTCCGGCGTTGAGCGGAGGATTC
>JAFDFW010000049.1 GCA_019309605.1 Deltaproteobacteria bacterium
AGGCAACCTGCTTTACGGGGCTGGCGCTGCCGACATGAAGTCTGGATTGGCCATCATGATCGAGCTGGTCGAGCGCCTCGATCTCGTGGCGCTCCCCTGCGACTTGACGCTGATTTTCTATGAACGTGAGGAGGGGCCGTTCGACGAAAACCGTCTCGGCCCGATTCTCGATGCGTACCCCGCGCTGCACGAGCTCGACCTCGCCATCTGCCTCGAACCGAGCGACAACGAAATACAGCTCGGCGCGATGGGCACGATTCACGCGACTCTCACGTTCCTCGGACGCAGCGCCCACAGCGCGCGGCCGTGGCAAGGCGACAACGCGCTCTACAAGGCGGCCAAGTTCCTGACGAAGCTGGAGCAGCGAGAGCCGCATGACGTGGAACTCGACGGTCATCTCTTTCGAGAGGTGCTGACACCCACCGTCCTTCATGCGGGCGGCCCGCGTAACGTTATCCCGGGTCGAGCAGAGCTAAACGTCAACTATCGCTTTGCGCCCGGACGCACGCCCGAGCAGGCGTTGGCCGAGTTGCAGGAGTTGGCCGGCGATGAATGCGAGGTCGAAGGCACCGATTTGGCGCCGGCAGGGCATCCGCACGCCGAGAATCTTTACGTTCAGCACCTGGCGAGATGCGGCGTCAGCGGCGTCCGCACAAAACAAGCTTGGACCGACGTCGCGCGATTCGATGCGATCGACGTGCCCGGCGTCAACTTGGGTCCAGGCGCCGCCGCTCAGGCGCATCAACCAAACGAATACACCGAACTCGACCAGCTCGTGGACGGCTACGCGATCTTCGAGCGCTTCTTCACCAAGAAGGAAGACAGCCCGCTCTATTGATCGGGCGCACTACTTCTCGCTATTTTTTGCACTCGCCGAAGGCCTTGAAAGCCCGGGAGGGCGAGTTGTTGCGGACGATCGTTTCGCTCGTGCCCTTTGGCTCCACGGTGGTCGACTGCTTTGGCGAGGGATCGACGTCGGTCCACACTTGGCACTGCAGCGTCACATCGCATCGATTGGTGACGATGACGATGTGTTTGTAAGCGAGCGCGCCGTAGCGAGCTTCGCCGTGAACGTTGTAACAGTTCTTGATGTCATCTCTGCCCCCTTCCTGCCCCAACGCGGGGAAGGTTGCGGCAAGAACAAATAGGGCGGCGAACGCGAATCTAGCAACGGCTTTCATAATGCCTCACATTGTCAGGGAATGGAGACGCACCGCAAGTTATCGCTATTCATCCTCTGGGTCCTCGTTTGCGGGTGCCCCAAGGAGGCACCACAGGTCGATCCCCAGTCGGAGGGCACCGAGGCCGAGGAAATCGACCCTAGAGCCGAGCTCGAAGCCGCCTGCTACGACGGCGACCCGGAAGCCTGCGACGAGCTAGGCCACTAGTGTGCGGATTTTTTCACTTGTGCTGGGCTTAGCCCCTCCAAAAAGGGGTCTGACCCGCTTCTTACTCGAGGGTTTTGATTTTGAGCTCTAGAAGCTGCTCGGGTTCCACGCGCGAAGGGGCTGAGGTCATTAGGTCGTTCGCCCTTTGGGTCTTCGGGAACGCGATGACGTCGCGGATTGACTCAGTTTCGGCGGCCAGCATGGCGACGCGGTCCATGCCGTTCATCGCTGAGGCCGATGACCTCGAAGACTTTCTTCTGAACTTCCGGGTCGTGCAGACGGATCGAACCGCCAGCGATCTCGAAGCCGTTGAGCACGAGGTCGTAGCGATAGCAAAGAACGTTGCCGGGGTCGGTATCGAGCAGTTCGATGCACTCATCGTGGGGACGCGTGAAGACGTGGTGTGCGGCTTCCCAACGTTTCTTCTCTTCGTTGCGCTCGAACAGAGGCGGGTCGACGACCCAGAGGAAGTTCCACTCGCCGGCGCTCCCGGTCTCGGGGATCATGCCGAGTTTGCGTGCGACATGGAGACGCAGGTTGGCCATCACGGTGTGGACTTTTTGTGTCGCCCCAAATTGAAAGAAAATAAGGTCGCCGTCTTTGGCGTCGACCGCTTCGTTCACCGCCTTGCGGAACTCGGGCGTGGCCATCTTGGCGAGCGGGCTTTGCAGCCAGTTTCCCTCACCGTCGACCTTCGCGCGCGCGAGGCCCTTCGCGCCCATCTGACGCACGTACTTTTCGAGCGCATCGAGATCCTTGCGTGAGAAGCCGTGACCCGAGGGCACCACCATCGCTTTCACAATCTCTGTCGGCAGGTCGCGGCGGTACGCGCCCTCGCTGAACTTCTTTGCGATCGGCTCCAGCATGCCGATGCCGCCGCCACCATGTTCGACCGTCAGGTCGGTGATGTCGACATGCTCCATCGCGAAGCGCATGTCCGGCTTATCGTTGCCAAAACGCTCCATCGATTCCGCAAAAGGGAGTCGAGGGAACTCGCCACTCGGGAACTGCTCGAGCAGGTCGATGCCCAGCACCTCTTTCCAAAGCCGGAACACCAGCCCTTCGAGCACCTTGAACAGGTCGTCCTGATTGATGAACGACATCTCGACGTCGACCTGGGTGAACTCGGGCTGCCGGTCGATGCGCAGATCCTCGTCACGGAAGCAACGGACGATCTGGTAGTACTTGTCGTATCCGGCGCACATCAGGAGCTGCTTGTAGAGCTGCGGGCTTTCGGCGAGCGCGTAGAAATGGCCGCCGTAGAGCCGAGAGGGGACTAGGAAGTTTCGCGCACCGCCCGGCGTGTACTTCACCATGAAGGGCGTCTCGATCTCGAGGAAACCACTTTCGTTGAAGTAGTTACGTGACTCGTGGTTGAGCTTGCTCCGCATGATCAAGTTCTTCTGCAGAGGCGCCCGTCGCAGATCGAGATAGCGGTACTCGAGGCGCTTGTCCTCGCCGGTCGTGATCTGGTCCTCGATCTCGAACGGGGGTGTCTCCGCCTTGTTGAAGATCGTGGCCTCGAGCGC
Organism: Deltaproteobacteria bacterium; assembly: GCA_019309605.1. Lineage (GTDB taxonomy): Bacteria > Myxococcota_A > Polyangia > Polyangiales > Houyiibacteriaceae > SG8-38. Next base: position 2,918 of record JAFDFW010000049.1, read on the forward strand.
GATCACCTCGATGGCGCCCGTCGCAAGCCGCGGGTTGCGAAGGCTGGTGCCATCGTCTTTCGTCCCGCGGTCGCGCACCTTGCCCCGCAAGCCAAGAACCCACTCCGAGCGCGCCTTGTCCGCCGTTTCGAACGCGGCCTTGCCCGTCGTCTCCGGGTCGAAGATGACTTGAGTCAGCCCTTCGCGGTCTCGCAGGTCGATGAAGATGCAGCCCCCGTGGTCGCGGCGGTTCTGCACCCAGCCGAAGAGGACGATCTCTTGATCGATGTTCTCTTCTCTCAGTTCACCACAAGAATGCGTACGTTTGAGATCGTCTATAAAACGGGCCACTTCAGGCCTCCTTCAGCCCGGAAATTTCGGGCAGTGCGGGAAGGTAGCCGCCAGGCCCCTCGCGTCAAGTACGCCGAGATTCCCCCGCATGTACAGGCAGTTGCGCTTCGGCGGCGCGCCGTAGACAATGCGCTCCGGGTGAGGGAGATATGGCTGCCGAAGAGATCGAATGCCACGTGTGCGGGGCGGGCAATCCCAGGGATTCCAAGCGTTGCCGTTCATGCGGGGCGCGGCTGTCCGAAGTTGCCTCGGAACTCACCGAGGAAGAGCTGTACGCCCGGCGGCACCAGCCTGACGGCTTCGAGCTTCGCTGGGTATTCATCTCGTTTGGCCTCTTCCTCGTCGCGGCTGCGCTCGCCCTCGCGCTGCTGCCTCTGGTGATCTCCGCTTACGACCCGCAGGGCTTCCCTGGCATCGTCATCACCATCATCCTCTGGTTCCTCGGCGCTGCCGCGATCAACTACCTCTCGCCCGGCAAGAACTTTCTCGAGCCGCCGGTCGGAGGATTGCTGGCCGCGATCCCCACCATGATCTTCCTGTCGAGCATTGCGGACGTCTACCAACTCTCTGCGGGCGCGTACGTGCTCGGAACCTTGATGGCGACGATGATGGCGCTCATGGGCGCATTCGTTGGCAACCTCCTGCGCGGCGATCAAGCGAAGCCCCAGCCCGAAATGAAGCGCTCGCGCCGGCCCAAGGCCGCTTAGCCCTCACAGGCGGAGGCGAAGCCCAAAGCCGGGAATCAGAACGAAGCCCCCGCGGTCGAGTGACGCACCCGCATGGTCGATGAACCAGTACTCGTAGGCAGCGGTCAGCTCGATGAGCGCGTGAATCCGCCGGACGCCGAGCGCCATCCCGATGACCGGCCCTGCTCGCAAACCCGCGCCGCTGGCCCTCTGCTCCGACCCGGCCACTTGGAAGTCGCCGAAGACGTACTCTCCGCTGCCGCGCGCGCCAATCCAGATCTCATAGACGCCACCGATCTCGACGCCGTACACGAACGGCACCTCGAAGCCGACGCGGCCCCCACTTCCGGACTGGTCGCGGTCCGGAATCCAACCGCCGTAGGGTGCGAGCCCCACCACTAAGCTCGATCGGGTCGTTCCCTGCTGAAGCACTTTCTCGTAGCGCGCTTCGGCTCGGACCGTGGTCCCCGACACCATGAGGCCGAGGTCCCAGTCTTCAGCGATCCCGTACCGGCCGTACGCCATCGGAACCACGCCACCCGCGTCCGCCGCGTAACGGTATTGCGATTCCCCGGGGTCGAGCACCACCGGGTCTCTCAGATCACCAAGGGGTACGCGTGCCGCACCGCCGAGGCCCAGGTCGGTTCGATTCTTCGGGGTCGTCGAAGCGCCGCTCATCGCTGGAACCGCCGTTGCACAGCCCCCAAGGGTTCCGAGCGACGCGAGCACGAGAGCGAGCCCAGTCCAGTTCACGGTAGCGTTCGTAGCTTAACTTTGGACTTTCGGGGATCTTTTGCGTCCGGCGGCGCGTCGCGGCCTCCCGGGGCGTCGATGAAGTCGGCCATCAGGTCGTAGTCCGCGGCATCGGTGACCAGGACGCGCCGGAACTGGCCGGCCTGCGCCGTCCCGTTCGCCAAGTAGACGCTTCCGTCGACCTCGGGGGCCTGGCCCCACCACCGGCCTTGCAGCAGCCAGTCGCTTTCGTCGCTGACGCGTTCGACGAGCACCTCGAGCTCCGTTCCGACCCGCAGTTCGAGCCGCCCTCGGCTGATAGGCCGCTGTATATCCATCAGCTCCGCGTGCCGCGCTGCGGCAACCGCTGCGTCAACGGCGTCCGGCATTTCGCCGCTTCGAGTGCCATCTTCGGGCGAGTAGAGAAACACGCCGACGTGATCAAGCTCGGCCCATTCGACGAAGCTGCGCAGCTCGGCGAAGTCTTCGTCGGTTTCGCCGGGGTGTCCGACGATGAAGGTACTTCGAAACACGAGGTCTGGAATCGCGCGCCGTAATCGCTCGACGACTTTGTACATTCGGTCGCCGCCATGACCGCGTCGCATCGCGCGCAGCATCGAGTCGGACGCGTGCTGAAGCGGCATGTCGATGTAGGGGAGGACCTTGTGGTGCTGAGAGAGCACCTCGACCAACGGGTCGGTCAGCGTCTCCGGATACAGGTAGTGCGCCCTCACCCAACGGATTCCGTCGACATCGCCCAGCGCCGTGAGCAGCTCCGCCAGCGACTCCCGCGTCGGAAGATCGCGTCCGTACGCGATCGTGTCCTGGCTGATCAAATTTAACTCGACCACGCCAGCGGCGGAGAGCCGTTCGGCCTCGCGAACTAGATCTGCGACGGCTCGTGACCGTTGCTTGCCGCGGAACGACGGGATCGCGCAGAAGCTGCATTCGCGATTGCAGCCCTCGGCGATCTTCATGTAGGCGCGGTGGGTCTCGCCGGTCAGGACCCGCGGATCGTCGGCCCGCATCGTGTACTGCGCCGGGTTGCCGACCAGCATTCGGTCACCCGCTCCGGCGAGTACCAGCTTCAGCTTCAGCATGTCACTCGAGCCGAGAAAGTGGTCGACCTCCGGAAGGTCGCTGGCAAGCTCTTCGGGGTAGCGCTGTGAAAGGCAGCCCGCGACGACTAGCTTGCGGCAGGAGCCGCTGTCCTTGTGAGCGCCCATCTCGAGGATCGCCTCGATCGACTCCTCCTTGGCGGGGCCGATGAAGCCGCAGGTATTGATGACGATCACCTCCGCCTCGCCCGGATCCCCCACCACCTCGAAGCCGGACTGGTCGCTCACGCCGAGCATGACCTCGGTATCGACGCGATTCTTGGCGCAGCCGAGCGATACAAAATGAATGGTTCGGTGCTCCCCCATCTCGCCTGATTACTGGGTAATTCATCCTCCGGCTAGCCGGCCGTTCTGGGCTCAGGCGCCCGATTCCGGCTCAATTTGCCTCCCCCGCAGATTGCCGTATAAGGGCCGCCTCGCGCGGACCGAGCAAAAGCCCAGGGATTTCGCGCCAGGAGCCTTATAGATGTCTCGATACACAGGACCGCGCGTAAAGCGCATGCGAGCGCTCGGCATCGACCTGCCCGGCCTCTCGCGCAAGAGCATGTGGAACCGTCCGTATCCCCCCGGCGTTCATGGACCGAAGTCGGCGCGTCGCCGCAAGGTGAGCGACTTCAAGAAGCAGCTTCTCGAAAAGCAGAAGCTGCGATTCAACTACGGCCTCAACGAGGGACAGTTCAGGCGGCTCTACCGCGAAGCGGTGCACAGCAAGGCCCCGTCCGGCGACAAGCTCGTCGAGCTCCTCGAGCGTCGTCTCGACAACTTCGTCTTCCGCTCCGGCTTCGCGCCGACGATTCCCGCGGCACGCCAGCTCGTCTGTCACGGTCATTTCCTCGTCAACGGCAAGCGCCTCGACATCCCCTCCTACCGCGTTCGTGAAGGCGACGTCGTGAGCCTTCGAGAGCGCAGCGAGAACCTGACCACGGTCGCGGCGGCCCTCGACGACGTGCGCATCGCGCGACCCGAGTGGATCGAGTTTGATGAGGGCAAGAAGACCGGCACGGTCAAGGGCCTCCCGAAGGTAGACTCCGTCCCCTTCGCCCTCGAAATCGATCTAGTCATCGAGTACTACTCGAAGCGTCTGTAGTAAGAGGGCCCCCAAATGGGCCTCGTCGATGTCGTCATTCCGGCCCTCAACGAGGAGCAAGCGCTTCCTCGCGTGTTGCAGGAAATCCCGCGCCCTTCGGTCCGCCGGGTCATCGTCGCCGACAACGGCTCCACCGATCGCACCGCCGAAGTAGCGCGCCAAAACGGCGCTGAAGTCGTCCACGAGTCCGAACGCGGCTACGGCGCTGCCTGTCTGAAGGCTCTCGCCCACCTGGCCGCCGACCCACCCGACATCGTCGTCTTCCTCGACGGCGACTATAGCGACCACCCCAGCGAGCTTCCCTCGTTAATCGACCCGATCCTGGCCGGAGATGCCGACATGGTGATCGGTTCTCGTGCGCGCGGCCGCCGGGAACGGGGCGCGCTCAGCCCGCAGCAACAGGTCGGTAACGCCATCGCCTGTCGGGCGCTACGGCTCTTGTACGGCGTTCGCTACACCGACCTCGGCCCGTTTCGCGCGATCCGTTGGCAGACCTTGCAGGCATTGGGGATGCAGGACCGCAACTATGGTTGGACCGTCGAGATGCAGATCAAGGCGGCGCGACGCGGCGTCGCCTATCGCGAGGTGCCGGTCTCGTACCGGCAGCGCATCGGTGTCTCCAAAGTGAGCGGCACCGTTCGAGGGTCAGTGAGTGCGGGCGCCAAGATCCTCTGGCTGCTAGGCCGCTACGCATGGAGCTAGCCCAGCTGGCCGTCTTCGTGCGGCCGCCGACTGCAGGCAAGGTCAAGACCCGGCTTGCGGCTCTCTTCGGGGAGCGCGGCGCCGCCGAGCTATACCAGGCCTTCGTCGAAGATACGCTTCGTCTGTGCTCGCGAGTTCGCGCGGCGGGGCGGGTTGACGTCGCGCTTTGGTCGGCCGGTCCGGAAGACGACATCGTGTCTGAGTGGGCGAACCGCATGGGGGTTCCCGGCCGGCTCCAGCCGGAGGGCGACCTCGGGGTGAAGCTCGCTGCGGCGTTCGAAGAGGGGCTTCGGCACTACGAACGCGTCGTGATCATCGGAAGCGACTCACCTTCCCTCCCCATCGAGCACATCGGCGCAGCGTTTGACGCTCTCGAAGAGGCACCCATGATGCTCGGTCCGGCAAACGATGGCGGCTACTACGCCGTGGGCGCGTCGCATTCCGCGCAGCCGAGCTTCCAAGGGGTTCGTTGGTCCACGCGCCACGCACTTCGGGACACCGAGAAGGCCAACGCGCAACGACAGATCGCCGCGATCACCCCCTGGTACGACATCGACGAGCCGGAAGACCTTGCGGTCCTGCGCGCACACCTTTCCCTGGATCCCGCGGCGGCGCCTGCGACGGCACGTCACTTGATCGAGCTCGCTCGCGCTCAAAGGTAGGGCGTCATCAACCTTGCGGTCCCGTCGCGGACCTTTAGCAACATCGAGCGCCCCTCGAGCTCTTCGGATGTCAGTAGACGAGCGTCTCGCACTCGGTGTTGGACGTGCTCTTCGAGGCTGGCGCCAAGCTCTGCGTCGTAGCACTCGAGGTTGAACTCGAAATTCAAACGCAGGCTCCGCGGGTCCCAGTTCGACGATCCGATCGAGGACCAGTATCCGTCCACCACGAACAACTTCGAATGGTCGAATGGCGGCGGCGAAAGCCACAATCGAACGCCCTCGCGCAGCACTTGCGGATGGTGACCCCACATCGCCCACCGGACGACGGGGAGGTTCCCAACCTCCGGCACGATGATGTCGACCTCGACCCCGCGTTGGGCGGCGAGGTGGATTGCCTTCATCAGCACACTGTCCGGAAGGAAATACGGGGTCATGATTCGAATCGACCGCCGCGCCGCTCCAACCGCGGCGAGAAGGACCCAGTGAAGCTTCTCGATGTCCCGGTCGGGGCCGTCGGTGATGCCCCGTGCGAGGGTTTCTCCCTCGGGTCCGAGCTCTGGGAACCAACGGTGGCCTACCAGCCTTTCGCCCGTCGTGAAGGACCAATCCCGCGCAAACGCTTCTTGAAGCTGTGCCACCACTGGGCCGACTACGCGGAAGTGCAGGTCCTTGGTCGGATGTTTCGGATTCGACGCCAGCACCGAGCTCTCCCGGATGTTGATGCCGCCCGTGAACCCGACGCGTCCATCCACCACTAGAATCTTGCAGTGGTTCCTCAGGTTGAAGTGCGCAAAGGAGCGAGGAAGCAACGCGGGTAGAAATTTCGCTGCCGGCACGCCTCGCTTCTTCAACACGCGGTGAATCCGCGGACGCGCGTAGCGCGTTCCAACGTCGTCGATCAACACACGAACTTCGACGCCGCGCGCATAGGCCTCCGCGAGCGCATCGACGAACGCCTCGCCGACACCGCGGGCTTCGAAGATGTAGCTCATGAACGAGATCGATTGTCGCGCGTTTCGAATCGCTTCGAGCATGGCCGGATAGGTTTCATCGCCATCGACGAGACGATCCACGCGGTTACCGACCAGCAAGGGGCGCTGCGTGACATGACCCACGACTCGCGCGAGCTCGATCAGCCGTGCGCGGTCGCTTCCGAGCTCACGGTCCAAGTCTGCAGGAGACCGTGGCGCCGCGTCCAATGGCACGCTGAAGTGTGTCGCCCCGGATTTGAGGACCTTTGCCCGTCTCTGGATTCGATTGATCCCGAGGAACACATAGAGAATCGTGCCGAGGAACGGAACGAGCCAAATCAGCCCCACCCAGGCAGTCGCCGCCCGCGTGTCGGTCTTGTGCAAAATCACGTGCGAAGACGCGGCGAGCGCGATGACCAGGTCGAGCATCACGCTCAGCTCCGGCGCAAAATCCTGCAGTTGCTGCCAGTCGACCGACATTGAAGCCCGGGCGCGAGATTACGGCGTAACAGTCTGGCGGTCGACTTCCGAGCGGGGTACATTGACAGAGGCGGGGCATGGCGGATCAGTCTTTGGCTGACAGATTTGGGGTTCGTCTTTCAGAGGGGACGACGGTCTTTCGTCAGGGCGATCCTGGTGGGTCGATGTACGTCATTCGCGCGGGCAAGGTCCGCCTCCTCAAAGAGTCCCATGGCCGTCAGCGTGTCGTGACGACCCTCGGTCCTGGTGACTTCTTCGGAGAGATGGCGGTCGTCACCGGCCGTCCGCGCTCCGCAACCGCCGAGGTCATAGAAGAGGCGGAGCTGCTCAAAGTCCCGGCCGACAAGCTCCAGGAGATGGTTGCTGGCACCGGAGAGATCGCGATCCGATTGATTCGACACCTCGCCGAACGACTCGAGAATGCGAACCGCTTCATCGATGTGCTGCTCGAAGACGACATCACCGCACGCGTAGTCCTAGAGCTACAAGAGGCGCTTGAAAGCGCCCAAGGCTCGACCGCGCCCGACATCACCGACAGGGAGCTGGCGCTCAAGCTAGGGGTCGACAAGAACGACATTCGCGGCGCGCTACGCCGCCTCACGCGCGTCGGCGTGGTCGAAGTGTCGAGCGGTTTCGTGCTGATCAAGGACCCCGTGCGGCTCGCCGATTTCCTCGATTTCATCCGCAATTCGGGGGAATCCTGATGCAGCTTCGCATACTTGGTTGTCACGGTGGCGAAACGCCGAAGCATCGCACTTCGAGCTTTCTCCTCGGCGATGAGGTCGCGATCGACGCTGGCGCCATCACGAGCTCGCTCTCCCTCGATGAGCAGGAACGCATTCGCTCGGTGCTCGTGAGTCATCCGCACATGGACCACGTTCGCGATCTCGCGACGCTCGCCGACAACCGGTGTCAGCAGGGTGGGTCGACGCTCGACATCGTGGGGATCCCCGCCACGATCGAGGCGCTGCGGCAACACTTCTTCAACGACATCATTTGGCCCGACTTCACGCGCATCGATGCCAAGGATGGCCCCACCGTGCGCTTCGTAGAGGTACACCCCAACAAAGCAACCGATGTGGACGGCTACCAAGTCACGCCGGTCATGGTCAATCACACCGTCGACACCTCCGCGTTCATCATTCGTCAGGACCGTGCGAGCATCGTGTACGGTGGAGACACGGGACCCACGGAGGAGCTTTGGACACACATCAACGCACTCGACGATCTTCAAGCGTTGATGATGGAGGTTTCGTTTCCGAACGATGAAGCCGACCTCGCATACAGCTCGCGGCATCTGACCCCAGAAACACTCGCGTCCGAGCTCGGGAAGCTCGAACAGAGCGAGGAGCTTCCGATCCTGCTCTATCACATCAAGCCGACATTCGAGGCTCGCGTCCTGCGGGAGCTTGCCAAAGTACGCGGACGGAACCTTCAGATTCTACAGATCGAAGACGAATTCCTCCTCTGACTTGGTTCTAGGCTTGGATCGATCGAGCCTAGCGGGTATCTTCGGGATGTGAGTGGTGTTGCCCCAAAAAGGGATTTCCTTTTTGCGATGCGACTTGCCGCGGGCGGCGGTTGGGTAAATTGCCCCGCATTGGTGCGAATCCCAGAGGGGGCTGCGAACCCCGAAGGGATACTTGCTACCGTGAAACGGCCCACGATATCCGTGGGTCTAACCACCAAGGAACGCTCCGCGTGGTCTGAGCATTGTGCTCAGAGACCCGAGAGCGCCGGCATCGCCGGGGGAGGAATGTGCATATGGACGGCAATTCTAGAATCGGATTCTCACCGGAGGTTCGGGCGAGTTAGCCCCTAGGCAAACTCCCCCCCCTTGGTGGGAGTCCTGATCCAAGAGGGCCGGCGCCGTTGATGGCGCTGGCCCTTTTTTAATTGAGGGTCTTCGCTCGAGAGCCCTACTGAGCGCCGGCTTCGTCGTATTCGAGAACTCGCTTGCTGAAGAAGCGCACGAGCACGTAGAGCAGGAGGCCGATCGGGCCGCCTATCAGCGTTACGAGGAGGCACGGAACGACCAGGAGATGAGGGATGCCCCGCCGCCGCGCGTCGCGCGACTCCCATGCGCCCACGAACAGGTCGAAGATTAGATAGTGAATCCAACCGGCGACGACGATGTGCGGCGCAGAGAACCCAACCATCACGCCGTAGAGCGAGCTGAATTCCACGCCCTCCGGTGCCGGAGCAAAGCCGAACAACAGGTAGGCGTAGATAGGCGCGAAAAGTAAAAGAACTACTGGGCTATGCACTAAGCGCTGCGTCCACGACCAGCGCGGCGCGACGATGAGCAGCAACCAGAACGGGATCACCGCGTAGTTGGCGGCTTTGAACAGAGTATCGAACGGCATGGGTTGTCTTCTAATCGACTGCCCAAGGCTTGCGTGGATCGCCGCTTCACGTCAATCGAATGGGAGGCAATCTCCATCCAGACGCCGTGACTGTAATTGTACTGCAAACGAACTGGCCCATTCTTCCGCTGTGAGCTACATCGCCGACGATGGCCAGGTACGACGCCTACAACTCCGAATGTCTCCTGTTCTCGTTCAAAGACGGGCTCTTGGCCCGGCTTGCTCACGACTTGAAGTTGCAGGTCGAGCGGTTCTCGATCGAGGTCGACGACACGACCCACCAGGTCAAAGCCACGTTCGACCCGAGCAGCATCCAAGCGGTGTGCGCCCAGATCGACGGGCGCGACGATTCGTCGACGCTTAGCAAGGGCGATAAGAAGAAGATCTACGACAACGTCAGCAAGGACGTCTTGCGGACGCGAAAGCATCCCGAGATTCGATTCGACTCGACCAACGTCGTGGAGCGCGGCGACGGGTTCGCCATCGAAGGCACGCTCCAGCTACACGGAAAGTCGCGCAATATCCAAGTCAGTGTGCGTGGGGACGGCGACCGATGGGTGGCCGATTGGAAGCTCCACCAGCCGGATTTCAGCATCAAGCCGTTTTCGGCGGCGCTCGGGGCCCTGAAGGTGAAGCCGGACGTGATCGTTCGGGTCAGCGTTCCGCG
>JAFDFW010000428.1 GCA_019309605.1 Deltaproteobacteria bacterium
TGAAGTCATTGCCAAGCTCTGTGTGATGTGTTTTGCTCATGACCCTATGATTGCTCTATCGCCCCTGCCTCGGCGGGCGAAGGGCCCGCCGCGTAGGGAGAGGAGATCCCGGTGGAAATCCGCCAACTGAAGCACTTCGTGTCCCTGTATCGACACCGCAGTTTCGTGCAGGCCGCCGAGGAGCACGAAGTCACCCAATCCGCGCTCAGCCGGAGCCTCAAGAAGCTAGAGACTGAGATCGGGCACCGCCTCTTCGATCGCAGCACCCACGAAGTCCAACCTACGACGGCAGGGGAGGCGCTCATCAATTGGGCCCGCGACGTCGTCGATGCCGTGCGCGCGTTCAGCGAAGAGGCAAGCCGTCTGGCGGGGGGAGCCGCGGGTCACGTGCGGATCGGGACGGGCCCCTACCCGGCGCAACCTCTGATGACACGCGCGGTCTCCAAGCTCGCCGCGGAGCACCCGGGCATCCAGGTGAGCGTGGTGGCGGGCACATCCAAGGACCTGCTCACCGCGCTCGTGGAGCGCAAGCTCGACTTCGTCGTCTGCGACATCAGCAAGTACGACGACTCGCCGTCCGCCGAACGGATCTCCGTCATCAAGCTTCCCTCCGAGCCGCTGGTCGTCGTCATGTCGGCGAATCAACAGTTGGACGCTGCGGACTTCGAGGAACTCGCGCGCCTCCCGTGGGCGTTGCCAACACCGGCACCGTTTAGCATACGGGATCTTCCGCGGCCCTTCTCGGAAGCCTTCGCCGCCGGGCGCCTTCCCTACTACCAGCTCGAGGCGACCTCGGCCTGCATCGAGCTCGCAAGGGCCGGCCACGCGATCACGCCACTGCGCACAAACGACGGCATCCACTTCGTACGCCATCGATCGAGATCGTCCGTCGCTCAGAAAGCGATCGAAGCCATCCTCAAGATCGCCAAAGAACAAGCCGGGGCAGGCTCATAGTACGAAGAATCAATCTGAGAAGAATCCAGAATCCCAAGTGAAAACAACCGGCCGCGCGGCCTCATCAGTTCTGATACCATCCCCGCGCCCACTGAATCCAGACCATGAGCCCAATTGATTCGGGGATGGACACTGGTATCAGACAATAATCAAGCCTCAGGGAGGACCGTGAAATCCATACACCAACTGTGGCGGGCCGCTTTCGGTGCTGTCGTTCTGCTCGCGTTGGTATCGTCGCTCGCCCTTGCTGACGAGGAAGGCGATCGACAGCAACCCGAGGCGGAACTCGTGGTCGAAGAAGTCGGCGAAGATCAGCCGAGCGAAGCTCTGCAGGATCAAGTCAACGCGGCCAACAACCCGCTTGCCGATTTGATCGCCGTCTCGCTTCACAACTACTACTTTCCGAAACTCAATGGCATTCCGGACGAGAGCGCGAATACCTTCTGGCTCCGACGTGCCAGCGCCGAACCCGACGGCATCGGTGGCCAAGGTTACGGGGATTGGTGACCTGAACGTGTTCGCGACGTTCATTGTCACGCCGGACGACTCCCCCGCGGTGTTTGGCTTGGGGCCGATCTACACCGCGCCGACGGCCAGCAACGACGCGCTGGGACACGGAAAGCACGAAGTCGGAGTGGCCGCGCTCACGATATGGACGAAGGGGATCGTCCTCGTCGGCGCGCTGGTCAACTACCAAATCGGGGTCGGGGGCGACAGCAGTAAGCCTCGGACGCAGTTCATCGTCGCGCAGCCGTTCGTCATGCTTCAGCTCGGACAAGGGTACTATCTGCGCTCGGCGCCGATTTGGTTCTTCGACATCGAGCAGCCGACGTACAACGTCCCATTCGGATTGGGCGCCGGAAAGGTGATCCCGACCGAGAAGATCGTCTTCAACCTGTTCATCGAGCCCCAGTTTGCCCTGGCGCTCCGCGGGATCGGTCAGCCGGCGGTTCAGATCTTCGCCGGCATCAATATGCAGTTCAAGGCCGGACGGAAGAAGAAGACCGATCAAGCCGCGCATCTCGTCAACCAGCTCAAGGCCGAACAATCCTTGCGCTCTCAGATGCAGTAGCGGGGCCGCCCTGCCCGTCTTTCTGTGCCACGACCCACTTTGGCACACAAAAACGTCAATAATTCAAGCAGTGCGCGCTATGGCACATCGGTTGCACTGGGGATCGGCGCAAAGGAGATTCCCATGCCCCGCTTCATCATTGCTTTCATTTTGCTCGGTTCGACCTTCCTCTTTACGGCCTGCGGAGACGCGGGCCCGGCAAACAGCAACGGCCTCGGGCCGGAGCCTACGAGCCCCGGCCTTCAGGCGATGGATGAGTTGCAAGCCGCGTCGCAGTCTAGGCTGCGCGTCGAGTTCGCTCGGGAGCTTCCGCGCTTCGTTGCGATGCGAGTGCCGGTGGACCCTGACGCCGAGCCCGTCGAACGGGCGCTCGCCTTCTTGGATGAGTACAAGGCGTTCTACGGGCTCGAAGACCCGTGGGCGCAGCTCTTTCCGCAAGACGTCAACCGTGACGAGCAAGGCGACGTTCATGTGCGGCTCGCACAGCGTTGGAACGGGCTCCCCGTCTACGGTGCGGCCATCTCGGTCCACGTTGCGGGTGACGAGATCATCGCGACGATGGGTGACTACTTGCCCGAGCTCTCACCAAGCACTCCCCCGGGCGCGGCGCCTGCCGCCGAGCCCACGCTAAGCAAGCCGGCGGTCTTGCAGAGTGCTCGTGCGCACGCCGAGAAGCGAGGCGCTGATCTCGAAGTGCTCGGAGAAGGGAAGCTCCTCTACTTCAACCCACGCCTCCTCGGTGCCGAAAGCGACACGCTTCACTTGACGTGGAAGCTTCCGGTGCGCGAAAGCGGTGTGGAGCGTTCGTACTACGTCGACGCGCATGACGGAAGCGTCGTGCACAACTCGACCGAGGAGCGAACCGAGGGTCCCGATAAGCAGTTCGACCTCAAGACCGCCAACAGCGGCGACGCCAAATGTTGGTTCATCGCGGGCGGGAACCAGTGGTTCACCGAGAGCGGGCCGACGGGAGAATACCCGGGCGGTCCGATGAGCTTTCCCGGCGGCGACGTGGATGGCGATCTCATCTATGACAACGCCCACAAAGTCTGGAACTTCTTCTACGACAATTTCGACCGGAACTCGTACGACGACGGCGGCGAAGAGGTGGTGGCCTACATTCATACCACGTTCAGAAGCGGCGACGGAACGCCCATGCGCAACGCGAGCTACATGGGCGGCGTCTGCGACGTCTTTCAGTTCGCTGACAACACCGTGGGCCTCGGCATCGTGGGTCACGAGTTCACGCACGCGGTGACGGACTTCAACTACGAGTTTCAGTCCGGAGCCATCGACGAGAGCTATGCCGATGTCTTCGGAGAGTTGATCGAGGAGGACAATGGTGGGGCCGACTGGCTAGCGGACACGTTTCGAAGCCTGCAAGACCCGACGCTGTGGCCCTTCTCGGACCCGGACCACTGGGACGACTACCGCAACAAGTCGATCGACGAAGACAACGGTGGTGTCCACACCAACAGCGGGATCTTGAACAAGGCCGCCTACCTGCTGGCCGAGGGAGGGACGCACCCGCGAAGCGGTGTGGACGTTCGTGCAATCGGCGCGGAGAAAATGAAGTGGCTCTACTACTCGGTCGCAACGGGCTGGCTTCACTCGAACGCCACCCTCATGGACGTGAGCAACGCGACCGTGACGCTCGCCCAGCAATACGCGCGCGACCGTCGGCACGGCTACGACAACCGCGATGCATGCAGTGTGGTCAACGCCTTCGCCGCGGTGGGCCTCGGCACCCCGGATCGAGATTGTGACGGGGAGCCGGACGACGTCGATCGCGACGACGATGGCGACTACGTGCCCGACGATCGGGACAACTGCCCCAACCATCGCAACCCCTACCAGCATGACATCGACGGGGATGACCTCGGCGACGCATGCGACGACGACATCGACGGCGACGGGTTCGACAACGACTTGGACAACTGCCCGCGGCACGCGAATGCTATCCAGACGGATACAGATGGCGATGGCATCGGCGAGGTCTGCGACGACGATGACGGCGACTGGGTCTTCAACACGCTCGACAATTGTCCCAATCACGCCAACCGCGACCAGGCCGACCTCGACGGGGACGACGTGGGCGACGTGTGCGACGGCGACCGCGACGGTGACACCACTCCGAACCGCTATGACAATTGCCCAGACGACGTCAACCGCGACCAGCGTGACAGCGATCATGACCTGGTTGGCGACGCGTGTGACAACTGCCCCGACGTGGAGTCGCGCGATGTGTCGGACCTCGACGACGACGGCATCGGCGACGTGTGCGATGGCGACATCGACGGCGATGGAGTCCTCAACGGCGTCGACAACTGCGAACGCAACTTCAACCCGGGCCAGTTCGACATCGACACCAATGGTATTGGCGCTGCGTGTGATGATCGGGAAACGGGCCTCTTGGGCGGCAGCGAGGCGCTCGCCATCCGGGAGCTTGCCCGGCACGTCCAGGCGGCAGACATCCTGCGGATCCCCGTGAGCCCGTGTCGCATTGGAGAGTGTCCCCGCGTGTTGCCAGAGGACACGCGTGCCCGACTCTCCGTCGTGAGCGACGCTGCGATCCGTCGACGACTACGGCCAGGTGGTGAGCAAAGGAAAGCTCGACCAGACCAACCAGCGACCCGAGCACTCGCTCAACTTCCGGGTCGCCAGCGACTTCCACTTCGACGACGGAGCTGAAGTCTTCCGAGGCCGCAACTACTTCCTAGAAATCCGCTCCCTCGAAAGCTCAAAAGAAACCATCGATATCACCCTACAAACCCTCTTCCCCACGCCCCAATAACCCCACTAAACCAAGTCGCTTCTGAGCCGGCCGCCCCAAGGTGGCCGGCTCAGAACGCTTCAAAGAAGGCTGGCTGGCCGCAACCTGGGAAGGTTTGCAGTCCCGATCAGAACGTGATGTTCGTGATTACCCGCGCCAGCACGGGCGCGCGCCTCGGTTACCGACCCTGCTCTTGCACGGCCGCGCCTCGCGGATATCCTCAACCCTATGACGAACGCCAACGTGCTTCGGCTGGCTGCCGTGCTCCTCGTCGCCGCTTGCGGATCCAACGAAGGCGCCACCGCGGTCGTGGATGACGATCCCATTGCTGCTCTGCAGTTGATCCCATGTCGGTTGAGACCGAGGCTGTTGGAGAGCTTTTGGCGTCGTCCCTGCGACCGTCCACGGGTTGGCCCTGGACCGTCACGCGTGGTGAGCCTTCCCCGGGGGACATCGTCCTCCGAATCGACGCGGCGCTAACTGACGCGGGCGCAGAAGGATACGTCCTTGTCGTGGATGAGCGTCACGCGACGGTGCGGGCCCCATCGTCCGCGGGCATCTTCTACGGGACGCAGACGCTTCTGCAGCTACTTCCTCCAGAGGTCGAGCTTCCTGCCGCACAGGATGGCGTCGTTTGGCGTGTGCCCATCGTGACCATCGAAGATGGCCCCCGGTTTGCGTGGCGCGGGGTGATGCTCGACGTAGCGAGACATTTCTTCACCACCGACGAGGTCAAGCGGCTGATCGACGTTGCTGCGCGATACAAGATCAACCGCTTTCACCTCCACCTCACCGACGACGCGGGGTGGCGGATCGAAATCAAGAGCTGGCCCAACCTCACCACGACCGGGAGTACGACCGACCACACCGGTGGGTCGGGCGGCTACTACACGCAGGAAGACCTTGCGGGCATCGTGGCCTACGCGGAAGCGCGCTTCATGATGATCGTACCGGAGATCGACATGCCGGGACACACCAACGCCGCCCTTGCGTCCTACGCGGAGCTCAACGAGAGCGGGGAACCTACCGAGCTCACCCCGACGGTCCCGCTTGGCTCCACTTCGCTTTGGATCGGCGGCCCTGACACCGCACGCTTCGTCAACGACGTCGTTCGAGAAGTCGCGGCGCTCGTCCCTGGGCCGTACCTTCACATCGGAGGCGACGAAGCGCTCGTGGTCGAACACGATGACTACGTTGCGTTCATTCGAATGACCCAAGGTATCGTGCAAAGCCACGACAAGACCATGATCGGCTGGGACGAGATCAGTTCCGCAGACCTCGATCCTCCCTTCCTGCTTCAGTACTGGCTCAATCTTTCAAACGCCCAAGAAGGTCGCGACCAAGGCGCCCAAATGATCGCGTCGCCCGCAAGCCAGGCCTATCTCGACATGAAGTACGATGAATCAACGCCAGTTGGGCAGGCGTGGGCGGGCTTCATCGACGTACGCGACGCCTACGAGTGGGATAGAGGGCCCGCTCTGGACCGAAACCGTCGAAGACGCGGCGGACGTCGACTTCATGATGTTTCCACGGCTTCTCGGATACGCGGAGATCGGCTGGTCTCCGCGCGACGGGCGCACCTGGGAAGAGTATCGAGACCGCCTCGCCCAGCACGGCCCTAGGCTCGATGCGCGTGACGTTGCCTTCTACCGATCGCCTTTGGTCGATTGGCCCCCCCGCTAACGGCTGGAGCCGGGGGCAACGATGCGTTGCTCTTCGAGGATGTCGATGTCGGCGATCTTCCATTGGTCGTCGATGCGGCGGAGGGTCACCAGCGCATCATAGGAATTGGTGCGCATGTGCGTGTGGCCCCAGTGGCCGACGGAGCCGGTCGTGTTCCATCGAGTGCGGTAGCGGAGGATGCCTGCTTGGGTCGACTCCTCGGCGGTGACCTCCAGTACTTCCACCTCGCGAACACGGACGCGGCCAGGTAGACCTGTTCTAGGACATCGCCAGCAAGGCTTTGCGCCAGCCGGTCGAAGACAACCTCTTCCTGGCGGAAGTCGAGTGCGCGGTAGACGTTGTAGAGCAGGGCGTGGATGGTCGGACGTGCTTCATCGCCGGATGGGGTTCGGATGCTTGCTGCAACCGGGACTTTGATCATGCCAATCGGTGGAGCGAGCCAGCTGCCGGCAAGAAGCGCGACCGCAGCGAGGCCGAATGCCCACGAGCGTTGCCGGGCTGAAACGAAGATGAGACCGAGGGCGAGGAGGACGGCAACGACGGAGGCGATCGGAATCGACAGGTGGGACTGCGGCACGTCGACTTCGAGCTCGCTTGGGAGGGTGCCTCCTTTGAGGTAGTTGACCCAGTGCAGCTCGGCATCGTCTGGGGTGAGGATGGAGGGCATCGGGCCGGCT
>JAFDFW010000429.1 GCA_019309605.1 Deltaproteobacteria bacterium
AACGCCCGCCAGCTCGAAAACCGCGGCGGAGATGCGATCGAATACGAGGACCCCGAATGCCGACACGAACAAGGTTCGCAGACGTCGCGCCGCTTGCGGTCTGCATTGCACCCCACGCCACTCGGGTTTGCTGACCGAGAAGAGGGTTTGCGCCCAGTTCCAGACGAATACCAAGGTGGCTGCGCCAAGCCAGATCCGGATGCCAGCCCTCGCTCCCTGTGGGCCTATGAGCTCGGTCTCGATGGCTGCCAAATAGACGATCGCACCAGCGGCCGTCGCAAGAAGCGCGCGGCTCAACGAGCGGCCGGCTATGCGCTCACGTTTGTCCAGCGTCGAAGGCGCGGGGTTGTCGTCCACCGCCGCCTCGAATTGTCGCCATGGGCGCCACCGCGGCAGCAGAAGCAACGTGATCGCTAAGGCCAGCGCAACCAGCAGCAGAACCAGGTCTGAGGTCCAGTCTTCGCTTTGCCTTCGTTGGCGCCACCGCTTCGCGGTCTGGTCGCTTGCAGCCCCGGCCTGGTCTACCGCCTGGGTCCACAAGTTGGGCGAAAAGAGCGAGTTGCGCGTCCCAAGATCGGAGAGAAAAAGGGCTCGCTTCTCGTCTCGAACTTGGTCGATCAGGTCGCCGACTGTGTCGTCGGTCAGCTCAGCCGTCGTGCTGAGGCCCTGCAGTCGACTGATCTGCGTCGTGAGCTCGTCGCGTAGCCTGGCGATCTCGGGAGATTCGGGCAGCGCACCCTTGCCAGGAGTTGGGCCGAGTTGGCGCAGGCGCTGAGTCGGTTCATCGAGGGCCTGGTTGAGCGCGTCGGTGTCGTTTTCGAGGTCATCGTGAATTTCGAGCAACGTTTCCAGCGCGGCACCGAGCATCGCGTCGTCGGGCTCCGGGGCCGCCAGTTGCCTCGAGACCTTCTCTACGCGCTGGGAGTGTGTTTTGAGATCGGCCTCGATCTTGTCGATGTTCGACGCCTGGGCCCACGCCACGCCGCCGACGCCAAGCGTCAACAACACGAGCAGAGCGTGCGGTCGCCATGACCTCTGGAATAGATAACGCATTAGGCGGACTTGATGAGTCGTTGCAGGAACGCTCAGTGGGGTGAATTGGTTAGATGCGACAATCTCATCGGTGTTATCTTACACGCTCGCTGCGAGACGCTGCCTGCCAAAGAATGGATGATTCATCATGAAAAAGACAGTGAAACGAATCGAAACCGCGGTCCTCGTCCTCTTGGCGGCGTTGATGTTCCCGGGTGGTACCGCGGATGCGCGGCGTAAGCAGAGCAAGAGTGCCCAGCCAAACATCGTCGTCATCATGGGTGACGACATCGGCATGTGGAACATCGGCGCCTACCACCGCGGCCTGATGGCAGGGCGCACGCCCAACATCGACCAACTGGCGGCCGAAGGCGCGATCTTCACCGATTACTACGCCGAGGCGAGCTGCACGGCGGGTCGGGCCCACTTCGTCACCGGTCAACTTCCGATCCGCACTGGGATGACCACGGTCGGACAGGCCGGCGCAACCATCGGCATGCCGGCGGCGGCGCCCACCATTGCCACGGTGCTCAAGGAGATGGGCTACGCCACGGGGCAATTCGGCAAAAACCACCTGGGTGACCGGAACGAGTTCCTGCCCACGGTGCACGGCTTCGACGAGTTCTTTGGCTACCTCTACCACCTCGATGCCATGCAGGACCCGTTCAACAAGACGTATCCGCCGGAGCTCAAGAACAAGGTGGGGCCCCGCAACCTCCTGCACACCTGGGCGACCGACAAGGACAACCCGAAGGAAGATCCTCGCTGGGGGAAGGTCGGCAAACAAAGGATCGTCGACGCTGGCCCGCTGCCGCCGCATCCCACCAAGGGCGTCAAGTACAACATGGAGACGGTGGATGACCACATCCTGAACTTCGCCACCAACTTCATGGAAAAGGCCAAGAAGGACGGCAAGCCCTTCTTCGTCTGGCTGAACCCGACGCGCATGCACGTGTTCACGTACCTTTCTCGCAAGTACCAAGCACTGCGGACGCCCGAGAACGGCTGGTCGATCCAGGAAGCCGGCATGGCGCAGTTCGATGACATCGTTGGCAGCGTCATGAAGAAGCTCAAGGCCATGGGCGTGGCAGACAACACAATCATCGTCATCACGACGGACAACGGGACGGAAACCTTCACCTGGCCTGACGGCGGGACCACGCCGTTCCGGGGTTCGAAGGGCATGGGGACCGAGGGCGGCTTCCGCGTGCCAGCCGTCATTCGCTGGCCGGGCAAGGTAAAGCCGAACCAGGTCGTCAACGGTGTGATGTCGGGGATGGACTGGTTCCCGACCTTCGTCGCTGCCGCGGGTAATGCAAAGATCGGGCAGGAGCTGCTCAAGGGCAAGACCCTCAACGGCAAGAACTACAAAGTGCACCTGGACGGATACGACCAGACCAACATGTTGACCAAGGGCGGCAAGTCGGCGCGTAAGGAGATCTGGTACTTCACCCAGTCGCAGCTCGCCGCCGTTCGGATCGACGATTACAAATACGTGCTTCTGGCACAACCGGGTGGCTGGCTCGGGAACACCGTCAAATATAATTTCCCGCGGATCTACAATCTGCGGCTCGATCCGTTCGAGCGAATGGGGATGGACCCCGGCGAGTCGTTCATGTCCTTTGACCACTTCTATGGGCGCGAGTTCTGGCGCTTCGTGTTCATGCAGCAACAGGTGGAGAAACTAGCCAAGACCGCCATCGACTATCCTCCCATGCAGGCGGGCGCCTCATTTGGCCTAGACGCCGTGAAGAAGAAGATCCAAGAGGCTGCCGCAGCACAGGGGCAGTAGAGGAGCCCACCAGGGAAGCAACACAGACGAAGCCGCGCAATGCGGAGAGAAAGACGATGAGAAGACAGAAACAACTCGAAACCACGATGCTCGTCCTCTTGGCCGCATCGATGTTGGTGGGTGGTACGGCTGATGCGCGACGGAAACAGAGCAAGAGTGCCAAGCCCAATGTGATCCTGCTGGTCACCGACGACATGGGCTGGGGTGATCCCGGCTCGTATGGCTTTGACCGTGGGGTCAAGACGCCGAGTCTTGATCGCATGGCCGAGGAAGGCATACGCTTCACCAACTGGTACGGCGAGGCGAGCTGCACGCCCGGGCGTGCTGCGATCCAGACTGGACGCCTCCCCATACGCTCGGGTCTGACCGTCGCGCTCGGCCCTGGTTCCAAGAACAAACTCCTCACGGAGAACCGGACCATCGCTGAGTTCTACCGTGACAACGGCTACCAGACCTACTTCTCGGGTAAGTGGCACCTGG
>JAFDFW010000430.1 GCA_019309605.1 Deltaproteobacteria bacterium
CACGGAGGGCGGCAATGGCGAGCTCGGCTTCCACATCGTATCGGACGGCAGCGGCACGCCGTATCGAGTCCGCGTTCGGCCTCCGTGCGGGTACAACCTGGCGGCCGTTCGCGAGATGCTGCCGGGCAGCATGATCGCCGACATCATTCCTACCTTTGGATCAGTCAACATGATTGGCGGAGAGTGCGACAGATGAACCGGATTTGCCGCAGATGCCGGCTTACGTCCTCGCTCACTCCCTGCGAAATAGCTTCCGCTATTCCTCAGTCGCTCGCTGTGGGCGCGCTCGGCATCTGCGGCAAATCCGGTCCGTCTGAGAATGTGAGCGCTTCAAATGGCTAAATTCACACTGGATGGGAAAGAGATTTCGTTCGAGGCTGGCGAGACGGTCATGGAAGCCGCGTGGCGCGAGGGCATCGAGATCCCGCACTACTGTTGGCACCCCGGGCTGTCGGTCGCGGCAAACTGCCGGATGTGCCTCGTGCACGTCGAGAGCGGCCGCCAGATGGCAATGCCACAGCTCGCGTTCGACGAAGCCAAGGGCGAGTACGTTCCCTCTACCAAGCCGAAGCTTCAGCCCGCATGTCAGCTCGCCGCCGCTGAGGACATGGTTGTTTCGTCCACCAACGACGAGGTGAAGACCGCCCAGGCGTCGGTGCAGGAGTTCTTGCTCCTCAATCATCCGGTCGATTGCCCGATCTGCGATCAGGCCGGCGAGTGCAAGCTCCAGGACTACTACTACGAGCATCAGGGTACCGCGAAGCGCAAGCTCACCGAGCCGGTCCACAAGCCGAAAGGCGTTCGCTTCGGCCCGACGATCGTCTACGACGCCGAGCGCTGCATCATGTGCACACGCTGCATTCGAGTTTGCGACGAGGTTGCCAAAGACCACGTTCTCGACATGCGCGAGCGTGGCAACAAGAACGAAATCGTTCTGGCCCCGGGCCGCGAGCTCGACCACAAGTACACGCTGATGACCGAGCACGTCTGCCCGGTCGGCGCGCTGACGAGTCAGGACTTTCGCTTCAAGGCGCGCGTCTGGTTCCTCAAGTCCGGGCAGGGCATCTGCACCGGCTGCGCGACTGGCTGCAACACCCATGTCGACTACGACCCGCGCTACGGCAAGGTCTACCGGCTTCGCCCGCGCGACAACGCCGAGGTCAACCAGTTCTGGATGTGCGACGACGGCATGATGACGTACACCCGCCACGATACCGACCGGCTTCTGATGCCGACGGCGGGGCGCGGCAACGAGCGTGCCCCCGTTGGGGAAAACGAAGCACTCGATCTTGCCGCCAAGAAGTTGAACGCCGTCGAGGCATCGAAGCTCGCCGTTGTGCTGAGCGCGCAGAGCAGCACCGAGGACAACCTCGCGCTCGCGAAACTTGCGGCCGTCCTCGGCGCCGATCGCCTGTATCTCGCCGCACTTGGCGGATGGGAAGGCGACGACATCTTGCGGAGCGAAGACCGCAACCCGAACCGTGCCGGCGCGACGCAGGCTGCGAGCGGGGCGTCCCTGAAGCCGGTTGGCGACCTTCTGGCCGATGTGCAGTCCGGGGCCGTGCAGGGCGTACTGGCACTCGGCTGGGCCACGGCGGAGAAGCTCGAAGATCTTGCTCCGCTGGCGGCGTTGGACGGCGTCGTTTCGCTGGCCAGCCACGTGGGGTCGTTACCCGCGGCGGCCTCCGTCACCATCCCCGTGGCGGACATCTTCGAAATCGACGGGAGCTTCGTCAACGCCAAGGGTCTGACCCAGGCATTCCAGCCCGCGCTTTCTGCTCCAGACGGCATCGAACCCGCGTGGAAGACGATTTCGCAACTGGCCGGCAAGCTCGGAAAGGATCTCGGCTTCAAGGACATCGAAGGCTTGCGCCAAGGCATCGTCGACGCGATGGAGGCCGCCCAATGACGACCACCTTCCTCGTCGTATCCTCCCTGGTGAAGGTGCTGGCCATTCTGCTGATCACCGTCGGCGGCTTTGCGCCGATTCTCATCTGGGCAGAACGCCGTCAGAGCGCAATGATTCAGGACAGGCTCGGACCGAGCCGCGCAGCCATCGTGCTGCCGGCTTCCGCGGTGACCGTCATCGACAGGGCGCGGCTGCCTACATGGCGCTTGGCCGCGCTGACCGGCATCGTCGCCATCGTTGCGCTGGTCACGCTGACCTTCGTCGCGGTCAAAGGGAGCAATCCTCTGCCGCTTTCCACGTCCTCGCTGACGGCAAGCCTGGTCGCGTTTGGCGCCGCCTCGGTGGTACTGCGAGCCGGTTACGGCGTCCTCGGCATGATCGTCCGCAATGGCGGAAAGATCATGCTCATCGGCCTGCTACACCCGGTGGCCGACGCCCTGAAGTTCGTCTTCAAGGAAGACTTCGTTCCGCCGAAAGCCGACAAGCTCTTGTTCTCGGCGGGCCCCATCATCGCACTCATTCCTGCGATCGCAGCCTTCGCTGTCATTCCGTTCGCGAGCTCGCTGCACTGGGACTACCTCAATCAGGTCCTTCCACGGACGGGCGAGATCGCTGGCCCGGTGGTGCCGATGCAGGTCGCGAGCATCAACGTTGGCATTCTCTTCATCTTCGCAATCGCCAGCACTGGCATCATCGGTGCCGCGATTTCCGGCTACGCCTCGGACAACAAGTATTCGCTCCTCGGCGGGATTCGCGCCGCCAGCCAGATGGTCAGTTACGAGGTCGTCCTCGGCCTGACGCTCGTTCCCGCGTTCATGGTCTACGCCTCGCTTCGGCTCGAGGACATGACCATGTGGCAGCACGACCACGTCTGGGGGATCTTCGTCCCGCCGCTGACGCTGGCCGCCGTCAATTTCTTCGTGGCGGCAGTTGCCGAAACGAAGCGCGTGCCCTTCGATCTCCCAGAGGGCGAGAGCGAGCTCGTCGGTGGCTACCTCACGGAGTACTCCGGCATGAAGTTCGGCATGTTCTTCATGGGTGAGTTCGTCGAGGTGGTCTCCCTAGCAGCGATTGCCTCGGTCATCTTCCTAGGTGGCTGGGACGTGCCCTTCCTCTACCGTGACGGCTTCGAGTTCTCACTTCCGTTTGTCGCCGCGAGCTTCGCGGTACCGGTCGTGCACTGGCTGGTCGTGCTCATCCAGTTCGCCGTATTCCTGTTCAAAATCATCGTGCTGATTTGGTTCCAGCTGATGATTCGCTGGTCCCTTCCGCGGTTCCGGTACGACCAGCTCATGTCACTGTGCTGGAAGGGCTTGTTGCCCATCTCCCTGCTCAACATCTTGGTGGTCGGTGCGTTCATCCTCTCGGGATGGCTCGACGGCTGGGTCGGTTTC
>JAFDFW010000431.1 GCA_019309605.1 Deltaproteobacteria bacterium
CAGCTGCTGGTGACGATGCCGTGCCGATCGAAATCCGTGTCGTTGCCAAACGCGATGTCGTATTGGTTTCGGAGATCAACCAGGCGGGCCATCGCGTAGGGAGAGGAGCAATCCATTCGGATCTTCCCGTCGCGGTCGAGCGTCATGAACGAAAATGTAGGGTCGACAACCTCGTTGACGATGTCGAGACGCAGCCCGTAGCGCTCCGCGATGTGAGGCCAGTACTCGATGCCGGCACCGCCCATCGGGTCTACACCGATTCGGAGGCCTGCGTTCGAAATCGCCCGCATGTCGAGAACGGTGTCGAGCCCTTCGACGTAGGGCGTGATGAAGTCGTGAGTGTGGATCGTCTCAGCACGAACGGCAGCGTCGTACGCAATGCGCCGGACGTCTTTCAGGCCGGCGGCCAACAGCTGATTCGCGCGGCGCTCGATCCACGATGTGACTTCCGTGTCTGCGGGACCGCCGTTGGGCGGGTTGTACTTGAAGCCGCCGTCTTCGGGTGGATTGTGCGAGGGCGTCACCACAATACCGTCGGCGTCGCTCGCGTTGTTCCGGTTGTGCCCGAGAATGGCAAACGAAACGGCGGGGGTGGGCGTGAAATGACCCTCTGGCGCAATGCATGTGTCGACGCCGTTGGCGGCTAGAACCTCGAGCGCGGTCTTGGCCGCAGGTTCGGAGAGCGCATGCGTATCGACGCCCAGATAGAGCGGGCCGTCGATCCCCTCAGCCACGCGGTAGTCGCATATCGCCTGCGTCGTCGCGAGGATGTGTTCCTCGTTGAAGCTGAAGCGCAAGGACGAGCCTCGGTGGCCCGAGGTGCCGAAGCTCACGCGGTGACTCGGCTCGTTGGGATCGGGCTTACCGTCGTAGTACGTGGCGATGAGCTTGGCGACGTCGACGAGGACGTCCAAAGGCGCAGGTTGACCGGCGAGAGGGTGCACGTTCATCGCCGGATCTGTAGCAGCCAACCGCGGAGGAGCTAGTTCCCGCCGACCATCATCTGCTCGGTCAGGTAGCGCTCGCTGCCGACGGCCTCAACTAGGTGAAGCTGGGCTTCGAGCCAGTCGATGCCCTCCTCCTCCTGCTGGAGGATCGCCTCGAGGAGCTCACGGGTGCCGTTGTCACCCTTGTCGCGACACAGTGTGATGCCGCTGTTCAGCCGCTTGACGGCATCGTACTCGACCTGAAGGTCGAGACGGTGTTGCTCGATTGCGTCTTCGCCGACCGTGACCGGGAAATAGCGCTGCATGTTGGGCACGCCTTCGAGGAAGAGAATGCGCGAGATGATGATGTCGGCGTGCTTCATCTCCTCGAGCGACTCCTCGCGCTTCTTCGCCGCGAGCTTCTGGAAACCCCAGTCATCACACATTTTCGAATGAATGAAGTACTGGTTGATGGCGGTGAGCTCCGAGGTGAGGACCTCGTTGAGCACGTTGATGACTTCGTCGTTGCCCTTCATGAATCTTCCTTCATGCGACCATAGAGATCACAAACGCTCGTGGCAATCCACCAAGTGTGAACTTGAAATGCGTTATCAGCTACGAGGTCAGCCCTGGGCGCCCGTCGCTTCGCCCGCGTTCGACGCGTCGTGGTGCAAGTCGATCAACCGGTCGATGGCCAGCCGGCAGCCGGCGCAGGAGCTGCCTGCACCGCAAGCCTCACGGACCTCGCGCCGACTGCGCGCGCCCTCATTGACGCATCGGCGAATCGTGTGGTCGTTGACTGCGTGGCAGTGGCAAACGAGCATGCACTCTTTATAGCGGTTAGAACTTGCAAATCAAATTCAATAGATGGTCACCCAAAAAACGCAATGATTTCAGGGACCGGTCCTATTCGGCAGCGTCCGATGTACTGGCCGAAGGCCCCGAGTCGCGTGCATGAGCACCTTCGGCCGGGTCCGGCTCGAGGGGTGAGAGCCCCGCATCGCGGAGCAGCGCGAGGTCCGAATCGTGGTCCGGGTTTCCGGTCGTGAGGAGCTTGTCGCCAAAGAAGACGCTGTTCGCGCCCCCCATGAAGCAAAGCAACTGCGCTTCGCGACTCAGTGACGCACGCCCCGCCGAAAGCCGTACCCGCGCCCCAGGCACCATGATGCGCGCGGTGGCGCACATGCGAACGAGCTCGAGCGAGTCGACGGGCTTCTGATCGTCGAGGGGGGTACCGGGTACCGCCACCAGCGCATTGACTGGCACGCTCTCGGGCTGCGGCGAAAGGTTGGCGAGCGTCACGAGCATGCCCATGCGATCGTCGATGCTCTCTCCCATCCCGATGATACCCCCGGCACAGACGGAAATGCCCGCGGCGGCCACGCGCGCGATGGTGTCGAGGCGGTCTTTGTAGGTGCGGGTCGTGACGATCTCCCCGTAGTACTCCTCGGACGTGTCGAGATTGTGATTGTACGCGGTGAGCCCAGCGTCCTTGAGCTCCTGAGTCTGCTCGTCGTCTAGCATCCCGAGCGTGGCGCAGGTTTCGAGCCCGAGTGCACGAACCCCGCTCACCATCTCCAGCACTTGCTGGAACTGCCGGCTCCCCTTCTTCGGGCTCCGCCACGCCGCACCCATGCAAAACCGGCTCGCTCCGGCATCCTTCGCCTCTTGCGCCTTTTCGAGCACCGCATCGACGTCCATCAGACGCTCGGCCTCGACCCCGGTGTCGTACTTCGAGCTCTGCGGACAGTAGGAACAGTCTTCTTGGCATGCGCCGGTCTTGATCGACAGCAACGAACAAAGCTGGACCGCGTCGCGCGGCTGCGTGGCGCGATGCACCTCCTGAGCCCGAAACAACAGGTCGGTCAGCGGCAGGTCATGGAGCGCACGGGCCTCTTCTTTGGTCCAGTCGTTGCGGGCTTCGATCATGTGCACGGTCTTAGCAGAGCGCCTTGAATACGCTAGATTGCCCGCGTAGGGTCCGGGAACCTTGACCGAGGGCATCGATTCATCCTTAGCTTCCGCGGCCGCTGTCACAACCATGGAAGACGAACACTCGCCCTCATTGGCGGCGGTCCCACCGCTCGCGTGGATGGCCGGGGTCGCGGCCCTTGCGGACTTGCTGCTCAATCGCATCTTGATTCCCTTCGGAGGCGACCTGTGGTCGCGGGACACGCTCGCACGATTCGACAGTTCGGGTGCGTTCGCGGGCAACCTGAGCGTCGTCAGCGCGTTGGTGGCGCTGTCATTTTGCCTTGCGGCACTCTCGTCGCGAAAGAGCGGCCTTCCGTTTTCCGCCCGCGCTGGCATCGCGAGCTTCGGCTGGGTGTTGGTTCCCCTCGTCACCGTGATGACGGTCTTGCCCCGCGGAGCA
>JAFDFW010000928.1 GCA_019309605.1 Deltaproteobacteria bacterium
CTCTGCGTCGGCAAGCCGCGTGGGGTTGGCGTTCACACCGAAGACGGCGATGGACACGTCCTTGCAGACCCCGCCGTCGAGGCGCAGCGTCACCGCCGCGCCAGCCACCGCGTGATCCCCCTCCCGACGGGCCATCTCCTGGAAGGACCAGCCGGTTCCCGCCTTCAGCGCGGGAACGCGAACCTCGGTCAGGATCTCCGTCGTGTCGATGGCGGTGGTCAGAAAGGTGACATAGAAGTCCTTGGCCGGAATGGTCCGCTCACCGTCCGGGCCGACGACTTTCATCTCCATCCCGAGGACCATCGCCGCTGCGCCATATTCTGCCGTCGGCTCGGCATGGGCAAAGGACCCGCCCACGGTGCTCCGATTACGAATCTGGCGATGCCCGACAAGCCGCGTGGCTTGATGGAACAGGGGCTGCCGCGTCCGAATCACGTCGCTGTCTTCTGCCGAGCTCTTCGAGGTCATGGCCCCGATGCCTTCCTCTCGGATGTAATCGAGGGCGCTGATCTTCCGGAGGTCGACCAAAGCGTCGGGGCGCGCCACCCGGAGGCTGAGCATGGGCATCAGACTCTGACCGCCGGCCAGAATCTTTGCGTCCAGGTCCTCATTCTCGAGCTTCGCGAGAAGGCCTACGGCTTCTTCGATGGTATCAGGAGCGTAGTAATCAAAAGGTGCCGGTTTCATCGCACTCCCCGCTGGTAGTCCTGATCAAAATCATGGGCTGGTTGTGTATCAGACTTCGCGGTTTTCGATAACACATTAATCGGCATTTCAGCAGCACCAGATGCCTACCCTCAGGGCGAATCTGGCCGATGGAATCTCAAATGAGGCCATCAGGCCTGGAACCCCTTCGTGTCCGCTTCTTTTCCCGTTCCATCGGAGCTAGGGTCACGCCTCACGGATTCCACTTATAGAAAGAAGAGAGCCGGGATGAGCGATCCATTGCATACCCAACTGTGTGACAAACTGGGCATCGAGTACCCGGTGGTTTCGTTTACGCACTGCAAGGACGTTGCAGTCGCTGTGATCAATGCCGGCGGCTTTGCTGTCCTCGGCGAGGCCATGCACACGCCCGACGACATCGCGGCGGATATCAAATGGATTCGCGACCGCTATCAAATGGATTCGCGACCGCATCGGGGGCAAACCTTTTGGTATCGACCTGGTGCTTCCCGCTTCTGTCCCGGAAGAAAAGACGGTGGAAGAGCTGCTGGCCATGATCCCGCAGGAGCAGCGTGACTTCGAACAGTCGATCAAGAAGAAATACGACGTTCCGGACCCCAAGACGGCCCCAGATCTTCACACG
This sequence comes from Deltaproteobacteria bacterium, assembly GCA_019309605.1. Lineage (GTDB taxonomy): Bacteria > Myxococcota_A > Polyangia > Polyangiales > Houyiibacteriaceae > SG8-38. The sequence goes on from JAFDFW010000928.1 coordinate 1,310, forward strand.
TGGGGTGGTCTGGACCAAAAACGGGCCCTCGCTCAGTTGGAAGTCCTGTTCGACGAAAAAGTACCCGTGATCGCCTCCGGCCTCGGCTCGCCGGCGTTCATGCTGGACCGCGCCCACGGGTTGGGCATCCAGGTCTGGGGGCTGGTAGGCAAAGCCCGCCAGGCGAAGAAACAGATCGACGCGGGAACCGATGTGATTATCGCCCAGGGCTACGACGCAGCAGGCCATACCGGCAACATCGGCACCTTCTCGATCGTTCCGCAGGTGGTCGATGTCGCGCGCCCGGCGGGCGTACCGGTTCTAGCGGCAGGCGGCGTGACCACGGGCCGCCATCTGGCCGCAGCCATCGCTCTCGGCGCAGCAGGCGTGTGGACCGGTTCCGTGTGGCTGGCCTCACGCGAATCCGACCTGAACCTGCCCCTGAAAGAGCTCCTGCTCGAAGCCAACGCGGAAGACACCGTCTATTCGAACGCCATCTCCGGTTACACCATGCGTACGACCCGCTGCCCCTGGCACGACGAGTGGCAGAGCAAGGAAGCGCCGCCCGTGCTGAAGCCGCCGCTGCAGATGATGCTGTCGTCCGACTACATCCAGGCTTCCTTGGACTATCAGCGCAAGGACCTGATGACCGAGGCGGCAGGCCAGGGAATCAACTACGTCACGGAGATGAAACCGGCCCGTCAAATCCTGTCGGACATGGTGGAAGAAGCC
>JAFDFW010000050.1 GCA_019309605.1 Deltaproteobacteria bacterium
CTTCCGAAGGACGTGATGGATCTCGTCGAAGCCGGGGAACTCAGCGAAGGCCATGGCCGCGCCCTACTCTCGGCACCCAATGTCTCCACCATGAAGAAGCTCGCCCGCACGGCGGTGTCCAAGGGCTGGAGCGTCCGAGAAGCCGAGCGCCAGACCCGCCGCCTCGCACGCAGTGACGGGGCGGGCGCTGCCCCGAAGAAGGAAGGCAAGAGCACGAACGTCCGCGACCTCGAGAACCGCCTCTCCCGCGCCCTGGGCTCCTCCACGAAAATCCACGAAAGCGGCAAAGAACGCGGCCAACTCCGAATCAGCTACTCGAGCTTCGACGAACTAGACCGCCTAATCGACAAGCTCACGTAGGGGACACTCTCCACCATCCCATCCCCCTGAATTGACATGCGTTCTCAGACAAAGATCGCAACGCCACGATAGATGGTCGCTGCGATCTTTGTCTGAGAAACGCAATGGTATCGGTGGGTTAGGGACCCGGAGAGTGTCCCCCTAGAGGATGCGGGATTGGGCTGCGTCTATTGTGTTGCTTAGGAGCATTGCGATTGTCATTGGGCCGACGCCACCGGGTACCGGGGTGATGTGCGATGCGCGTTTTTTGGCGCCTTCGAAGTCGACGTCGCCTGTTAGTGAGCCGTCGTCGATGCGGTTGATGCCGACGTCAATCACCACTGCGCCTTCTTTCACCCAGTCGCCCTTGACGAGGTTCGCGCGGCCTACCGCGGCGATCAGGATGTCCGACTCGCGGACTCGGTCGGCGAGGTCTTCGGTTCGTGAGTGCGCGATCGTCACCGTCGCATGTTTCTCGAGGAGCATCAGGGCAATTGGCTTGCCTACCAAGGTGCTTCGGCCGAGCACGAGGGCGCGCTTGCCCTTGGGGTCACAGCCGACGTGCTCGAGCATTCGCATGCAGCCGCTCGGCGTGCATGGGCGAAGCCCTTTTCGACCCACGACGAGCAGCCCGGCGTTGAACGGGTGCAGGCCGTCCACGTCCTTGGCCGGGTCGATGGCGTCGACGATGGTCTGGTCGTGGAGATGGTCCGGCAAAGGCAGCTGGACGAGGATGCCGTCTATATGGTCGTCGCCGTTCAGCTCGAAGATCAGGGCCAGGAGATCCGCCTCGGAGGTCTCGGCGGGTAGTCGGTGTACCCGTCCCTGGATCCCGGACCTGGCCGCGGCGCGCTCCTTGTTGCGGACGTACACCTGAGAGGCGGGGTCCTCCCCGACGAGCACTACGTCCAAACCGGGCGCTCGGTTGTGCGTCGCCTTGAACGCCTCCGCCCTCGCCTTGACCTCCGCTCGCACCTCTTTGGCAAGCGCCTTCCCATCGATCAACTCAGCCATGGGCGGGGGTCTATCAGGAGCCCAGCTACTTCTCAAACCACCCGCCCCAGTGGAAATCGCGGCTTGGCGTGGTATGCCGCGGGGCCATGTTCGACCCCGTCTCCCCTCAGGTTTCGCTCACCGAGCTCGACGCGACCCAGCTCGCGTTCTGGGAAAATGCTCGCATCTTCGAGAAGAGCCTGGAAGGCAGCGAGGACAAGCAGGCCTTCATCTTCTACGAGGGGCCACCCACGGCCAATGGCATGCCGCACCCCGGCCACGTGCTCACGCGCGTGATGAAGGACGTGTTCCTGCGCTACCGGACGATGTGTGGGTATCACGTCCCGCGTCGCGCCGGCTGGGACACCCACGGCCTTCCGGTCGAGGTCGAGGTCGAAAAGGAACTCGGCATCAGCGGTCGCGACGCGATCGAGGCGTACGGTGTCGAGGCGTTTAGCCGCAAGTGCATCGACTCGGTGTTCCAGTACATCGGCGAGTGGCAGAAGATGACGCAACGGATCGGCTTCTGGGTCGACTTTGACTCTGCCTACGTGACGTTCCACAAGTCGTACGTCGAAAGCGTGTGGTGGGCGCTTTCCGAGATGTTCAACAAGGGGCTGCTCTACCAGGGCTACAAAGTCGTGTGGTGGTGGCCGCAGGGAGGCACGGCGCTCTCTGCCGGTGAGGTTGGTCAGGGGTACAAGAAGCTCGACGACCCGTCGGTGATGATTCGCTTCCCCGTGAAGGGCGAGGACCGCACTTCGTTCCTCGCTTGGACGACGACCCCTTGGACGCTTCCATCGAACATCGCGCTCGCTGTCGACGCCAAGACCGACTACGCGACGGTCGAGGTCGAAGGTGGCGAGCGACTGATCCTCGCTGCGGCTCTCGTGGGTAAAGTGTTGGGTGACGACGGAAAGGTCGTGGCGACACGCAAGGGCGCGGAGCTCGTCGGCATGAGCTACGAGCCGCCGTTCCGTTACGCCGAGCCCGAAGGCGGCCCTGCGTGGCAGGTCGTCGATGCGGACTTCGTCTCTCTCGACAGCGGCTCAGGCCTCGTTCATCTCGCGCCGGCCTTCGGCGAAGACGACTTCCGCGTCTGCAAGGAAAAGGGCATGGGGTTTCTTCAGCTTCTGAAGCCCGACGGGACATTCCCTGACCAAGTGACCGACTTCGCCGGCCGCTTCTGCAAGGACGCGGATCGGGACATCATCCGCAACCTCCACGCGCGCGGGGTGCTCTTCAAGGAAGAGGTCTACCGCCACGACTATCCGTTCTGCTGGCGCGCGATGCAGGACCCGCTGATCCAATACGCCCGCCGGTCCTGGTTCATCCGCACCACGCAGGAGATCGGGCGCGTCAAAGAGAACAATCAGAACGTCCACTGGGAGCCGGAGCACATCAAGAGCGGCCGCATGGGGCAGTTCCTCGAAGGTAACGTCGATTGGGCGTTGTCCCGTGAGCGCTTCTGGGGGACGCCGCTTCCGATTTGGAAGAACGATGAAACGGGCGCGGTGGAGTCGGTCGGTTCCGCTGCCGAGATTCTCGAGCGAAACCCCGATGCGTTCGCGCACTTCGACAAAGCAAAGGCCGCAGACCCGACCCTGCAAGACCACCTGATGGTTCACAAGCCGTGGATCGACGAGGTGACTTGGACCAAGGACGGCGAGCCCGGTGTGTACCGACGAGTGCCCGAGGTCATCGATTGCTGGTTTGACTCGGGTTGCATGCCGTTCGCGCAGTGGGGTTTTCCACATCAGAACTCCGAAGGCTTTGCCGCGACCTTCCCCGCCGACTTCATCACCGAGGCGGTCGATCAGACCCGCGGCTGGTTCTACTCGTTGATGACGATCAGCTCGCTCATGTTCCCGGAGCGCCCCCTTCCTCACCCCTTCAAGAACTGCGTCGTCCTCGGCTTGATGACCGACGAAAAGGGCAAGAAGCTCAGCAAGCGCGACAAGAACTACACCGACCCGCTGGTGCTCATGGATCGCGTGGGCGCGGATGCGGTCCGGTGGGCGCTCTACGCCGGCACGGTGCCTGGGCAGAATACGCGGTTTTTCGATGATGCGGCGACCGATGCCGTGCGCGAGTTCCTTCTGAAGATCTGGAACGTCTACAGCTTCTTCGTCACCTATGCGAACATCGATCGGTGGAGCGCTGCTGCCGAGCGTCCGACCCTCGAGGAGCGGCCCGACATGGATCGTTGGGTACTCGCCGAGCTCGACGCGACGGTGCGCGCGGTGCGACAAGAGCTCGACGATTACAAGAGCCACATGGCCGTGCGGCACCTGCTCGGCTTCGTCGATGGGCTGTCGAACTGGTATGTTCGCCGAAGCCGCGCTCGTTTCTGGGCTTCCGATGATTCCGTCGACAAGCGCGCGGCCTTCAGCACCCTGTACGAGGTGTTGGTCGAGCTGACCAAGCTAGCGGCGCCGTTCATTCCCTTCATGACCGAGACGCTGTTCCAGAACTTGGTCCGCAAGGACGATATTTCGGCTCCGGAGTCCGTGCACCTGGCGTCGTTCCCCGAGCCGGATCAGGCACGCGTCGATGACGAGCTGCGGCAGACGATGGAACGGGTTCGAAACGTGGTGACCCTCGGGCAGCGCGTCCGGAACGAAAACAAGCTCAAGGTGCGGCAACCGCTTGCCGAGGCGATTGTCGTCGTGGCGGATGATGCCGAACGGCGGGCTATCGATGGCTTCGCAAGCGCGATTCGAGAAGAGCTCAACGTGCGCGAGCTCGGGTTCACGCAGGAGCCACACAAGTACGTCGAGTTCGAGCTGGTGCCGAATTTTCGAGTGCTTGGTCCGAAGCTTGGCAAGCAAGTTCCGGCCTGCAAGAAGGCGCTCGCCGAGGCAGACGGCTCGGCGCTCTACGCCGAAATGGAGGAGAACGAGAAGATCATCGTCGAGCTTCCCGACGGCCCGATCGAGCTCACGCCGGCCGAGGTCGAGGTGCGACTGAGCGCGCGAGAAGACTTCGCCGCCGCTTCGGGCGCCGGCCAAGTGGTGGTGCTCGACACGCGCGTGGACGACAGCCTTCGTCGCGAAGGCCTCGCACGCGAGGTGATCAACCGCATCCAGCGAGCCCGAAAGTCCATGGACTTGGCCTACGAAGCGAGAATCGAAGTGAGCTGGAACGCCGAGGGCGACCTCGCCGAGGCCATCGAAGAGCACGCCAATCGCATCGGCGCCGAGACGCTCGCCGCAGGCTTCACCAGGGGCGGTCCAGACACCACCAGTGAGCACGACACCGAGGTCGAAGGCAACCCCCTAAGCCTCTCGATCACCCAGTCGTAGCGGGCTCTGACGCCGGTACTGGCGCTGACACTGGCACTGACACTGCCGCTGGCACTGCCGCTGCCGCTGGCACTGCCGCCGGCACTGCCGCTAAGACGCTGCCTCAGCCTTTGCGCGCTTCTCTCTCCGTGCATCGACAAACCCTTCGATCAAAATCAATGCGACGCCGATTGTGATCCATGCGTCGGCGACATTGAACGTTGGGTACGCCCAGCGGTCGTGGAGGTGAAAGCGGACAAAGTCCACGACGTAGCCAAAACGCACGCGGTCTACGAAGTTCCCGACAGCTCCCGAGATGATCAACGGAACACTGACGGCGAACAGTATTCCCCCGCGGCCCGTAACGAACATCCACAGCAGAAGGACCACCGCCCCTGCGGCCGCAACGTAGAAGACGCCCTTACGAACCAGCGTGGGCATGTCGCGCATGAACCCAAATGCTGCGCCGCAGTTCTCCGCGTATCGAAACTCGAGCCAGCCGTCGATCAACACGACCGGAGCTCGCTGAGCCCGCTGCGGCTGAATCCGGCCGTACTCATTCGGCTGGCAGACCGGATCCGAGGCAACCGATGAAGGCTGAGAGAGCCTGTCGAGCGCCCAGTGCTTGCTGCTGAGATCGGCGGCCGTGAGGACCGCGGTGGCGGCCAGGCACAGGATTAGGGCCTTCGAGGAGCGGCGTGTGTAAGTCACGGCGGGCGACTCTAACAGTTGGATTTCGTGGGTCAAATCACCGCTGCGGGCTCGACTGAGGGGCGGATACACATCGGCCAAATCGACCCGGTTCAGGATAAAACATCATAATTATAAGGATTTACACGATTGTGACACAGGTACGGTTGCGAATGTGTCACATCGTGTTACAAGTGGGCTATGAGCGATGGAGACGACAAGGAGAGCCGCCAGGACGCCAGGAAGGAACGGGTGCTGCATACCCGTGTGCCTGCCATCCTCGAGCAGGAACTCAAGCGGGTCGCCAATGCCTGGCGGGTCCCGGTGTCGAATGTCGTCCGGGCGCTCCTCGAGGATGCCCTCGATACCCCCTCGACGTGGTGGGCGCCAAGGCCGAGGGTGAGCTCCGCGAGGTCGTGGAGTTGCTCGCGTCTGAGCGAAACCGGTTTCGACGAAAGTCGAGTAAGCATTTGAGCAAGATCTCCGGCGCGGAGGTGACGGACAGTCCGGAGCCCGTAGAGGGGCCCGCGTCGCAGGCTGATCTGCTCGAGGGCGCGGTCGGTGTGACGCCGATCACGCTCGTGCACGACGCGGTTTGCGGCGTGACTGGAGAGACGCTTCCCGCTGGGTCCGAGGCCTACATGGTCCTATTCGATGACCCCGGCCGAAAACTGATCACGGGCAAGGACGCCTTGCCCCAAGCATCGACACCCAACCAGGAGAAAGCCGATGACTGACCAAGAAAAGATCCAATCCACCATTGAAGAAAACGTCAACGCAGCTGTCGATCAGGTCGGCAAGACCGCCGAAAGCGTCACGACGCTGGGCCGTAAGGTCACCGGACTTTGGCTCGGGGTTTCACGCACCGCGATCGACGCCGCTGCCAGCACCCTCAAGAGCACGTCCGAGATGATCGGCAGTATCGCGGAATCGATGGGCGAACTGTCCGAGCGCGTCGAGGGCTCCGACAAAGAAGCTTAATCCCAAGCTGACGGACCTTAGAACGGCCCACGCGTTGGCGGAAGCGGTTTACCACCATCCCCCGCTTCGCTGACTCGTGGGCCGTCTCCCTACTGTCGGTCTTTCCTTGGTCCGGGAACCGTTCTACGGTCCATCGGCCCGTGAGGAAGCCGCCGTACTTCCCGCAAATGACGGAAGGCATTGATGCCCCAGCGGGTGGTGAAGTACGAGGGAAGCCCGACGAGGAGGCCGCACACCAGTGCGCCCATCCAAAGCTCCCCGCCCGTGCTGGCCAAAAGCCGGCCCGCTTCGCTCCAGAACTCGCTTTCGAGCAAGCGTCCGATGCCGTCGTCCTTGAGCGCCCGGCCGGTGTTCCCGAGCCAAGTCTTGATCGTGGCTCGGGTGACTTCCCTTTCCGGATGCAGCACGGCGGCCCCGATCGACCAGGTCGCGTAGTACAGCGGCACCGCGGTGAAGGGGTTGCTGATGAACAAGATCGGAATGCCCGACACCTTGTTGGCGCGCAGGATCGCCGCGACCGGTAGGTAAAACACGATCTGAAACCCCAGGGTCGGCGTGAACGCGATCATCGCGCCGATGAACACGCCCCACGCGATACGGTGCGGAGTATCATCGAGGTGCAGAACGTTGTGGAAGACGATCTGTTGCAGACGCCGCCACAGGTCTCTTGGCGTCATTCGGCGTCACCCCACGCACCGCCTCCCGGCGTTTCGACTCGCAAGACGTCGCCAGGCGACACCTCGACCGAGACGCGATGAGCGAGCGGCTTGTCGTTCAGAAGGTTCATTCCCGGAGCACCTGGACCGCCGCCGCGCATACCATAGGGCGGGACGACGCGCCGCTCGGACAGCACCGAAACTCTCATCGCGGCGAGGAACTCGAGCTCCCGAATCAGTCCGTCACCCCCGGCGCGGGCCCCCTTGCCGCCTGATCCACGCCGGAGCTCGAACCGACGAATTCGTATCGGAAAGCGGGTTTCGAGCACTTCCGGGTCTGTGCACTTGGAGTTGGTCATGTGGGTGTGCACGCCGGAGGCACCAGGACGCCGCTCGGTGGCGCCAGCGCCTCCCCCGAGCGTCTCATAGTATGCGAAGCTATCGTCTCCAAACGTGATGTTGTTCATCGTCCCTTGGCTAGCGGCGGCGAGGCCGAGCGCGCCGAACAGGACGTCCACGATCCGCTGCGAGGTCTCCACGTTGCCCGCGGCGACCGCGCGGTCGGGTTCGGGGCAAAGAAGCGATCCCTCTGGGATTAGGACCGTGACGGGTCGCATGCAGCCGCTGTTGAGCGGGATCGGTTTGCCGATCAGTACGCGCATAACGTAAAGGATCGCGGCCATGGTGACGGCGCGTGGTGCGTTGAGGTTGTTGGCCAGCGCTTGGTCCGTCCCTTCGAAATCGATCTCCATTGCGTCGCCACGGACGCTCACGCGAACTGCAATGCGCGCACCGTCATCGAGCCGGTCTTCAAACCTGTGCTCACCATCCTCGAGGTTCTCGATCGCGCGCGCGGTCAACTCGGCCGCGTTGTCCTGGATATGCTGCATGTACGCGGAGACAACGTCGATTCCGTATCGCGCGAGAAGCTCGTCGAGCAGCTGCAGCCCTTTTTCGTTGGCGGCGATTTGCGCTTGAATGTCGGCCACATTTTCGTCGGGGTTACGCGCCGGGTACGGGCCGCCGGTCAGCACATCGCGGAGCTGGGTCTCACGGAAGGCTCCATCCGCGACGATCTCGAGACTCCGCAGCACAACTCCCTCTTCGTCGAGGGTGGTCGAAAATGGTGGCATCGATCCGGGCGTCAGCCCCCCAACATCGGCGTGGTGCCCGCGCGATGCGACGACAAAGCGGAGCGCCCCCACGCTGTCGTGCACCGGCGTGACGACGGTGATGTCGGGAAGGTGAGAACCGCCTGCCGCGGGGTCGTTGGTGACGAAGACCTGGCCGGCCGTCGTGGTCGGGTGTGCGGTGAGGACGGCGCGCACCGATTCGCCCATGGCGCCGAGATGTACCGGAATGTGCGGCGCGTTGGCGACGAGGCCTCCCTCCGCGTCGAACACCGCGCACGAGAAGTCGAGGCGGTCACGAATGTTGGTGCTCATTGCCGTGCGCTGAAGCACCACGCCCATCTGCTCTGCGATCGACTTGAACTGGTTGTTGAATACCTCGAGGAGCACGGGGTCCACGCGCGTGTCAGCAGCCTCGCGTTCGGCGCTGGTTTCGGTGTCACGGAGGACCAGGTAGTCCCGCTCGTCTCGAAAGGCGACGAAGCCTGCATCGACTACGACCGTCCCGGTGGCGTCCAGCACCAACGCAGGCCCGTAGATATCCTCGCCGATCGGGAAGTTCTCACGGTGGTAGACCGGCGCTTCGGCTAGCGCCCCAGCCGACCAAAGCATCGCGGTGCGTTCGGGATCGCCGGAACCAGGCTCCGCGCAGGGGAGTTCCGGTCTTGCGCCACTCAGTTCGACGCTGACCCGCAGCGTGGCGGCCTCGACGGGGTGCTCGGGCCGAACATACCCGAACTCGACCGCAAGCGCGGTTTCCGTGCCCCGGTAACGAAGAGCGATTTGTCGCCGAACGTTCCACCGGGCGGCCGAGCCGGAGTCCACCTCGAGCGTCGTACGCCCGGATGCCTCGAGTTCCGCAAACGCGCTTTGCCATCGTTCGGGCAGCGGGTCTTCCAGGCGCGCGCGTCCTGCGTCCCGTTCGCCGTGCCACTCGAAGTTTGCGACACCCATCCCGAACGCCGACAACGCCCCAGCATATGGATGGAACACCAAGCGTCGAATCCCCAGCCGACGTGCGATGAGGCAGGCGTATTGTCCGCCAGCGCCACCGAACACGACCATGCCGTGCGTGCGCACGTCGTGACCACGGCCGACCGATACTTTCTGAATCGCGGCCGCCATGTTCTCCACGGCGACGCGCAGGAAGCCATGTGCAACATCGGTGGATGTTCGCTCGACCCCCAGCGCTCGCAGAGATGCAGCGATCTCGTCCAGCTTCTTCCGCGGCTTCTCATGGTCGAGCGCGAAAGGAAATCGGTCCGCCGTGATGCGCCCAAGACAAAGGGAGACGTCGCTCAACGTGAGATCGTGCCCGCCTGGCTTTCCGTAGCAAAGCGGCCCGGGGTCCGCGCCCGCGCTCTGAGGGCCGACCGTCATGCGATTTCCTTCGAGTTTGCAGATCGAGCCGCCTCCAGCGGCGACGGTGTGGAGCTCGATCATCGGCGCGCGGATCCGAACGCCGCTGATCTGGCTTTCGAATACCCGCGACACCTCGCCCGCGTAGCGCGACACATCGGTGGAGGTTCCGCCCATGTCGAAGCCGATCACCTCAGAGAGCCCGAGCTCGTCCGCGACCGCGCCCGTGCCCACCACGCCCGCGGCCGGGCCGGACAGCACCGCGTTGCGTCCGATGAAGCCGGACGCGTCGACCAGTCCGCCGTTGCTTTGCATCATTCGCAGACGGCCAGGACCGAGTTCCTTTTCGAGCTCCGCCAGGTAGTGCGTGAGCAGCGGCGTGAGGTACGCATTGGCGGCAGTGGTGTCCGTGCGGCCGAGTAGCCCGAGCTCGTTCGAAATCTGGCTGGAGACGGAGACGTGCGCGAATCCGATCTCCTTTGCGATTGCCGCCACACGATGCTCGAGCGCGCCATCGCGATAGGCATGGATCAACGCGACAGCGACCGATTCGGCGCCGCGGAGTCGTGCTTCCTCGAGCGACCGGCGGAGCGCCTCCGAATCGAGGGAGTGAAGGAGTGACCCGTCGGCCGTCATCCGAGCGCCAACCTCGATGACCTCGTCGGGAAGCGGCTCGGGTTTCTCGATCTCGAGCGCGAACAGCTCCGGCCGCGTCTGGTCGCCGATTCTGATCAGGTCCCCGAGTCCTTTGTCTGCCACGAGAACACACCGGCAGCCGCCCCGCTCGAGCAGCGCGTTGGTCGCCAGAGTTGTCCCCATTCGGACCTCGCTCGGCGGGATCGGGTCGCCCGCGCCGAGCCCCAGGAGCGCGCGGATGCCCTCTAGCGGCGCCTGATCCGATGAGAGCACCTTGGTGACCCGGAGGGCCCCCGTGTCCCTGTCGCGGTGGATGCAGTCCGTGAACGTCCCTCCACGATCGATCCAGAACTGGTGCCTGGGGGCTGGCTGTGGCATCGAGCTTTGCATCGAAGCACGGCCTCAGGCCGGGTCAAGAGATGGGGTGCGATCTGAGGCTGAGCGTGCAGAACTCACCCCAATAGCCTACAAGAACATCACAAATGGACCTTCTGACCCGACTCGGGCGCAATTTTCTGGTTTTCAAATGAGTTTCCTGGACTTATACAGGCCAGCGAGTCAAGGAACTTGAGGACGATGGACACGGAAGAATTCACTGTCTCCTCCGTGATACCCGCGAGCCCAAACCGTATTTATTCCGCGTGGATGGACGAGCGCCATCATTCTGCGTTCACGGGGACGCGGGCTACGGTGGACCCCTGGGTAGGCGGTCGAGTCGTCTCAGACGATGGTTTCATCGATGCGACCCACGTCTATCTGGTGACGGGGAGCCGGATCGCGATGACCTGGCGCACCCGGGATTTTCCGAAGGGTTCGAACGACTCGCACGTCGATATTTCATTCGAGCCGGTGGCCGGCGGCACCAAGGTCGAGGTCACGCACAGCAAGATCCCCCCGGGTCTTGGAAAAGCCTGTGAGAAGCTCTGGAAGAAGCTCTATCTCGACCCGATGACCAAGTACTTCGGCGAACCGGAGGCGATGCGGATCGCCTATAAGGCGGCCAAGAAGGCAGGGAATCTGCCGCTCTCCGGCATCAAGGCGAGTCGGCCCGCGCCCAGGCGCCCCTTCGTTCCTGCTCCTCAACTTCCGGTCGAGGATCTCGAGGAAGACGAAGAGGAAGAGGAGAAGCCCAAGAAGACCCGCAAGCGGGTCGAGACCAAGACGATCGACCTCCGGGAGCTCGCGCGGGCCCAAGCCGAGGCGCGCAAGGAAGCTGCCCAAAGGAAAGCCGAGGCGAAGAAGAAGGCCGACGCGGCGCTCCGCCAGGCCGAGGCCGCTCAGAAGAAGGCCGAAGCGAAGAAGAAGGCGGAGCTACTCCGGATCAAAAAAGCGGAAGCCAAGCGTCAGGCTGCAGAGAAGAAGAAAGCCGATCTCGAGAAGAAGAAGGCTGCTGCCGAGAAGAAGGCTGAAGCCAAGAAGAAGGCCGACGTCCTGAAGCAGAAGAAGGCCGCGGCGAAGAAGAAAGCTGACGAGATCAAGCGAAAGAAGCTTGCTGTGAAGAAGAAGGCAGCGGCGAAGAAGAAAGCTGCCGCCAAGAAGAAGCTTGCTGCGAAGAAGAAGGCAGCGGTGAAGAAGAAGACGGCTGCGAAGAAACGGGGCACCCCGAAGAGGCGCGGCGCGGCCCCGAAGAAGCGCGGGGCAGCGGCGAAGCGCCGGCCGGCTGCAACAAAGAAGAGCGCGGCCCCGAAGAGGCGCGCCAAGGTGACGAAGAAGCGCGCGGCCCCGAAGAAGCGCGCCAAGGTGACGAAGAAGCGCGCGGCCCCGAAGAAACGGGCAGTGGCGAAGAAGCGCGCGGCCCCGAAGAAACGCAGCAAGGTGACGAAAAAGCGGGCAGCGCCGAAGAAGCGTGGCAAGGCGCCGGCCAAGAAGGCCAAGAAGGCCAAGCGTCGTTCGTCACGACGCTAGTGTGCGAGAGATTTTTTCTTGCGGTCGAGCGCGCCCGCAGGAGGGTAGTGAGAGGCACTCATGTGCCTCGCAGCGGAGCGACGAGGACGAAAGCCGACCACGAGGAAAAAGATCCGCACACTAGTCGAGCGGCGACTCGGATCGTCGCCGCAGGCCATCGAAGAGCGAGTCGAGGGCGCGATGCTCTTCCGCGCGTTCGATGATGCTGATCTCCTCGAGCGGGCCATCGCTTGGGCTAGCTGCGAGCCAGAGCTGCATGCTGTCGAGCGCGGGCAACAAACCCATGCTCCGCCCCGGTAAAGTCAGCGCCACCGTCGACACCTTGGCCTCGGTCAATGCTTCGGCGATGACGGAGCACGCCCTCTGGGCAACCCCGGTGTCGAATGCCGTGCTCGCTCCCAGGCCGACGAGCAGCAGCCCCTCCGACTTGAGCTTCGGCGGCGCCGTGACCAGGGCCTTCTCCCCGAAGTGCCCGTCGAGATACCCGGCCATGAGCTTTCTCGACAGAGCACCGGACAGACGCCAGTCGATGAGCCCGGTTGCGCCGCAGAGCGGGCGTTCGTCGGAAAAGAAAGGCAGGACGATGATTTCGGTTTGGAGTTCGTCCAAGCTTTGTGGCGCTGCGGACACGAAGTCGTACGCGATCACGACTTTCCGAGCTCGGTGGCGATACGATCCAAGACCCCGTTGACGAAGGAACCGCTGCCTTCCGATCCGAATCGCTTGGCGAGCTCGACGGCTTCGTTGAGCGTCACGCGCTTGGGAATGTCGCCCATCTCGCGCAGCTCGACGATGGCGACGCGCAGCACATTGCGATCGACGATCGGCATTCGTTCGAGACGCCAGTGGTGGCTCGCGGTGCGAATGATCTCGTTGACCTCTTCTTCGTGGTCGGCGTAGGCGCGCACGAGTTGATTCGCGAAGTCCGCCCCGTCGGACGGCTCGTCGTCACCTGTGAGGTGGCCCCAGTACGACTTGATCGCCTGGGTGCCACTCACGCCCGACACATCCATGAAGTACAGGATGCGCAGGGCGGCTTCACGACCCTTTCGTCGTGATCCCATCGCTCGCAAATCTCCTATCGAGGACTGCCATCTCGATCGCGGTCAACGCGGCGTCACGGCCCTTGTTGCCGTGGACTCCACCCGCACGATCAAATGCTTGGGTCTCGTCGTCCGTGGTCAGCACGCCGAAGACCACCGGAACGCCGGTGTCCAGGGCGACTCGCCCCACGCCGAGCGCCGTGCCTTCGCAGACGTAGTCGAAATGCGGTGTGCCTCCACGAATGACCGCTCCGAGCGTGACGACGGCGTCGAATCGTTTGCTCTGCGCGAGCTGCTGTGCCGCGTACGGGAGTTCCCAAGCCCCGGGAACCTCGACGACGTAGAGCGAATCGTCCGCTACGCCGTGCTCCGAAAAGCATGCCTTGGCGCCTTCGAGGAGCTTGCTCACCACCGCCTGGTTGAAGCGAGACCAGACGATGGCAAAGCATGCGTCCGCCGGCGCGTCGACCTCGACGAGAGGTTGGTTGCGGTCCTCGCTCACTCTTCGGCCTTTGGCTGTTCCGGTAGGGCGCTGCTCAGCTCGCCGCCGGGCGAAACCAGGAGCTGATCGACGACGTGGAGTCCATAGGCGTCGAGGCTCGGCATGCGTCGAGGCCGGTTGGTAAGAAGGCGCAGCCGTTCCACCCCCAGGTCGGACAGCACTTGCGCGCCAAAGCCATACTCGCGTAGCACGAGACCCGGCTCTTCGGGTGGGCGCGAGATCGGCTCGTCGAGGTAAAAAGCGAGATCGGTTTCCGGATCGGGGTGCCCCGGCAAGAACAGGATGATCCCGTTGCCTTCGCGCTCGATTGCCGCAACGCAGTCGGAGATGTGTACACGGTCGCCCATGCGAACTTGAAATGCATCGCCAAGTACGCTGCCGCGGTGGACGCGAATCAGCGTTGGCTTCGAGGTGATTTCACCCAGGCTCAATGCCATGAACTGTTCCGGGCCGCCGACCTCGACCCGGTACACTGAAGCGGTCCAGGTGCGTCCTGTCGGCATCTCGATTGGCGTCTGCCGAATCCTCGTGACCAAGTGCTCGTGTGCCAGTCGGTATTGGATCAAGTCGGCGATGGTGAGCAGAAGTAGCCCGTGCTCCTCGGCGAAGGCGACGAGGTCCGGGTAGCGCGCCATCGTGCCGTCGTCTTTCATGATCTCGCAGATCACGCTCGCTGGCTCCAAGCCTGCGAGTCGTGAGAGATCAGCGGAGCCCTCCGTGTGACCGGTACGCTGCAGCACGCCTCCGGGCACCGCCTTGAGAGGGAACACGTGGCCGGGGCTCACCAAGTCGGTGGGCACCGCACCGTCGGCGACTGCGGTGAGGATTGTCTGTGCGCGGTCGCCGGCGCTGATGCCGGTCGTGACGCCCCGGCGAGCCTCGATCGAGATCGTGAATGCGGTCGAACGCGAGGAGCGGTTGTCATCGACCATCATCGGCAGGTCGAGTTGACGGATCCGGTCCTCGGTCAGGCTGAGGCAGATCAGCCCGCGTGCGTGCCGCGCCATGAAGTTGATCGTCTCAGGCGTCGCCTTTTCAGCGGCCATGCACACGTCGCCTTCGTTTTCGCGGTCCTCGTCGTCGACCAGGATGACCATTTTTCCGTTTCGGATGTCATCCAACGCCGCGGCGACCCGCTCGATCGCACTCGTCATATGGCCGCCACCATGACGCGAAAGTCCTCGCCATTCCAGCGGACTGGGGCAAACAAATCCTCAGCCCTCGGGGCCGTCCACGCCTGGCTTACCCATCAGACTTGCGACGTACTTGGCGAGAATGTCGACCTCGATGTTGACTCGGGCGCCGTCTGCCATCTCCCCGAACGTCGTCTCGTCGAGCGTATAGGGCACCAGCATGACGTCGAAACGGACGGCTGCGACGGTGTTCACCGTCAAGCTCACGCCGTTCACAGTGATTGAGCCCTTAGGCGCGAGGAACGGGCCAAGCCTTTTGGGAACATCGAAGCTCGCGCGCACGTAGTCTCCCTCCGGAGCCCGCTCGACCAGGGTGCCGACGCCATCGATGTGACCGCTGACCAAGTGACCACCTAAACGGTCGCCAAGTGCGAGCGCGCGTTCGAGGTGAACCCGGTCCCCTTCGCCCAAGTCGCCGAGGTTGGTCTTGTCCAATGTCTCGGGTGATGCGTCGGCGTCGAAGTGTCCTTCCGAGAATGCCTTCACCGTGAGGCATGTCCCGTTCACGGCGATCGATTCGCCGAGCTCGTATGGGTGAAGCGCACAGGCGATGCGGATCAACAGTCCATCATCGCGTTGCTCGAGATGATCAATGGTCCCTAGCTGCTCTATCAGTCCAGTAAACATTTATTACATCCTCTCGAAGTCACCAGAGACCAACCAGTCGGGTCCAAAGGCTTGAACCCGCGTGCGGACCAAGCGCCATGCGCGCTCCATCGATTCGACGCCCGACCCCGTGGCAAAGGGAATCGCGTCGGCGTCCCCGACGATGCGAGGGGCGATGAAGATCGCAGCGCGGTCGGCCAAACCAAGATCCAAGAATGTGCCATGAACATGTGAGCCGCCTTCGACAAGCAGCCGCACTAGGTCGCGCTCACCCAATGTCTTCAAGACCTCTTTCAGGTCGACGCCTCGGGCGTGCCGGGCAACGGGGATCAACTGGACGCCTGGGCCGCTGAGAGCCTCCCGCCGCGCGGGGTCCGCGTCGCGCGCATGGAAGAGCAATGCTCCCGGGCCCGATCCGTGACCCTGCTCGAGGACGGCCGCAGTGCGCGGTGTTCGCAGGTCGGCGTCGAGCACGACCCGGATCGGGTCTAGCCCTTCGACGTGACGGACCGTGAGCTTTGGGTCGTCGGCGAGGACGGTCCCTACCCCTACCAAGATCGCGTCGCTTTCAGCGCGCATCCGATGGGTTTCGGTTCGCGCCTCCTCACCGGTGATCCACTTGGAGTCGCCGGTGCGGGTGGCGATCTTTCCATCGAGCGTCACGGCGGCCTTCAGCGTGACGAACGGAAGGCCGGTGCTGATGTGTTTGGCAAAGTCCGCGACGAGCGCGGTGCACTCTTGCTCCATCAGCCCTACGTCGACTTCGACGCCGGTGTTCGTCAGTCTGTCGATGGCACCCGCGACGTGCGGTGCGGGGTCGCGGCAACCGATTACGACGCGGCTGATACCTGCGTCCAGGATCGCCTCGGTGCACGGACCGGTACGGCCCTGGTGGTTGCAGGGCTCCAAGGTCACATAGAGCGTCGCGCCCTCGACCGAGGCGTCGGCTTTGCGGATCGCGTCGACCTCGGCGTGCGCCTGACCGGCCCGTTCGTGATGCCCCACAGAGAGGATCTTCCCGTCGCGAACGATGGCTGCTCCTACGCGTGGGTTCGGGCTAGGACGGCCGCGCTTGGCATCCTCGATGGCCCGTCCCATCACCTCGCGTTCGAAGTCCGACCACATGTCAGTCCTTGAGTTTCGTGAGTTCATCGAGGAACTCCCCGATGTCTTGAAAGTCGCGGTAGACGCTGGCGAAACGGACGTAGGCGACCGGATCCAAGCCACGAAGCTCATGCAGGACGTGCTCGCCGATCCGCACCGAAGCAACCTCCTGGTCGCCGGTGTCCACGAGCCAGCGCTCGACCTGGTGTAAGAAACGCTCGAGTGCCTCAGCGGAAACCGGGCGCTTGACGCAGGCGCGCCGGAGGCCGGCGAGCAGTTTGGCGCGGTCGTAGGGCTGGCGCCGACCGTCATTTTTCACGATGAGTGGCAGCGTCTGCTCCACCCGTTCGTACGTGGTGTAGCGCCGTCCGCAGTGCTCACACTCGCGCCGGCGCCGCGTGACCTCTCCGGCCTGCGAAAGGCGCGAGTCGATCACACGGTTTTCGAGCGTTCCACAGTAGGGGCAGCGCATATCCGGGCACAAGCTAGCGCCCGGGCCGAGCCAGGGCAACGCAGCGCACGGCGCTCACTCGCGAACGAGGCGGACGAGCGACTCCAAGTGGGCCGTCTGGGGAAACATGTCGAATCCGATGAGACGATCGATCCGGTAGCCTTTTGCCGTGGCGAGGCGGAGGTCGCGGGCGAGCGTTGCGGTGTCACATGACACATAGACCACGCGCTTCGCACCTGGGAGCACATCGCTGTCCTCGAATACCGCTTTTGCGCCCTGCCGCGGCGGGTCGAGCACGAGCACGTCGTAGTGCCCTTTGGGTGGTTGGTTTGCATCGCCGACGGCGACACGCGCTCGCAGCCCCCTCCGGCTCAAATTGGCCTGGCATGCTTCCGCCGCGCGCGGGTCTTGTTCAACGGCGACCAGAGTCTTGGCGTGCGCCGCGAGCCCGACGGTGAAGTTGCCGATGCCACAGTGGAGCTCGAGGACCCGTAATCCCGCGGGCTCGGCCAGCTCGACGACCGCTTCGACGAGCCTGGCGTTGACCCCGTCATTCGCTTGCGAAAATGCACCCGCGGGACCTTCGAGCGTGGCGCCCTCTCCCATTTGGATCACGACGTGCGTTTCGCCCCAGCTCGCCGGACGTCCGGCGTCCTTGGTTCGCAGTGTCACCCCGGCGATGACCGGCCGCTGGCAAAGCGCATCGCATGCTTCAAAGAGCTCGGGCGCCTGATCGTCGTTGGCATGGAGGTCGACCACGACACGATCGGCGTCAGTGAGTTGAAGCTGAATCTCCCCCGCGCCTCGCAGCGACGAAGCAAGGCATTCACGCACCTCCCTCCAGCCCTCGCGCAGCGGTTCCAACAGTACGATGCACTGACCGATGTCGGTGACGCGTTTCGAATGGAGCTGGCGATAGCCGATCGTGTCTCGGTGCCACGCGAGCCGCGCGCGACGCCGGTATGCCAGATCTAGGTTGGACGCGACCCATTCGATATCGGTGTCGTC
The DNA here is from genome assembly GCA_019309605.1 of Deltaproteobacteria bacterium. Taxonomy (GTDB): domain Bacteria; phylum Myxococcota_A; class Polyangia; order Polyangiales; family Houyiibacteriaceae; genus SG8-38. The sequence goes on from JAFDFW010000050.1 coordinate 17,881, forward strand.
GGCGCCCGGTAGCCCTCGGCACGCGTCTCGAAGAAAGCTCCGCTTGATGTCCCGTTGAAGCTCGGGGCCCGCGATCATCAACGGGCAGCCCCCGCAACGCGGTGCGTCGGCGCAAGGCGGCTCCCGGCGCTCCGCCGCCGCACGCAACACGCGCGTCAGGTAGCCTCGGGCGGCGCCCCGTTTGGACGAGGTCAGCGCCAG
>JAFDFW010000432.1 GCA_019309605.1 Deltaproteobacteria bacterium
GGCAAAACTTCGGTAGATGGACAAATTGACCGCCTGGAGGATGTCCATGTGCGTGGCGTAGTCGGAGGACTCCACGTAGTAGACGGTCTCGAAGTTGAGGGCAGAGTCGCCGTACGACGCGAAGTGTGAGCGGTCGAAGCGGACGCGTTCCTGTGATTCGATGGCGCCTTGAATCAAGCCGGGGACTCGCTCGAGTTTCTCCACCGACGTTTGGTACGTGACGCCCAAGGAAAAAACGACGCGACGTTCCCGCATCCGGCCGAAGTTGCGGATGCGGCTGCCGAGTAAGTCGGTGTTGGAAAACACGAGCTGCTCGCCCGAAATGCTGCGGATGCGGGTCGTCTTGATGCCGATGTGCTCGACGGAGCCCGACATGTCGCCGACGACCACGAAATCTCCGGGGATGAACGGCTTGTCGAGCACGATGGAGAGCGACGCGAACAAGTCGCTGAGGACGTTCTGCACCGCCAGGGCAATCGCGATGCCGCCAATGCCGAGGCCGGCGACCAACGCGGTGACATCGACCCCGAGGTTGTCGAGGATGAGCAGCAGGACGATCGCCCAGAGCGCAATCCGACCGAGGAAGCTCAAGGCGTTCATCGTCATTCGGTTCGCGCCGTCGGTCTCGTCCTTACGGTAGTTTTCGAGCCAGATTTGGAGCGCGGTGCTCAGCCAGATGCCCACCTGGATGATCGTCGCGACGATCGTGACCTTCCAGAAGACCGAGCGGACATCCTTGGGTAGGGACAGCCAAATCGAGCCCGCGAAGACCGACATGATGAACAAATAGAGAAGCTTCGTCTTGCGTAGCGCACCAATGACGACGTCGTCGATGACGGTGTGCGTCTGTTGGGCAAGCCGCTCGATGCGGACAACCAGCACTTGCTCGACGAGCCGAAGCGCGACCAGCGTGCCGACGGCGACCGCGAGGGCGATCAGCCAGGTTTTGATTTCGTTTCCGTAGAAAGTATCGGTGAGCTCGAACACACTAGGTTCTTGCGATGTGTTCGCGGACGAAGCAACCCTCCAAGTGGTCGTTGACAAGCCCCATCGCCTGCATGAATGCATACGCGGTCGTCGGCCCCACGAACGACCATCCGCGGCTCTTGAGCTCTTTGCTCAGCGCTGTGGACGACGGCGTCTTCGCGAGCTTCATCAGAGCGCCCTTCGTCATCCTTCGTGGGCGTTCACTCTTGGGCGGCACCCAGCCCCAAAAAAACGTAGAAAGCGAGCCGAACTCCTCTTCGAGCTCGACCGCGCGTTTCGCGTTGTTGATCGTCGACTCAATCTTGCCACGGTGCCGGACGATCCCCGCATCCCCGAGAAGCCGCTCGACGCTGCGCTGATTGAAGCGCGCGATTCGGTGGTAGTCGAACCCGGCGAACGCTGCCCGAAAGTTCTCGCGCTTGCGCAAAATGGTCAGCCAGCTCAACCCCGACTGAAACCCTTCGAGACAGATCTTTTCGAAGAGTCGGGCGTCGTCGTGTACCGGGAAGCCCCACTCCTCGTCGTGATAGGCCGCATAGTCGGGGGTGCTTGCGCCCCACCAGCAACGAGCCCGTTCGTCGTCCCCACAGACGAGCCCTTTGGCTAACCTCGGCATTGGCGCCGAGGATACCATCTCAGTCCTTGATCGAGATCGCCTGCTCTGGGCACGCGTCGACGGCGTCTTGAAGCGCCTCGCGAAGCTCTTCGGGCGGGTTCTCGTCCAGAACTACGAGACTGCCGTCGTCGGCAAACGAGAAAAGCTCAGGGGCGGCGCCGCGGCACTGCGCGTGCAGTTTGCATTTACTTCTGTCGTACACGATCTTCATGGTTCAGCCCTTCTCGAGTTCATTCATCAATCTTTGGTGCGGCACATCTCGGCCATCCGCCCGAACGAGTCCATCAGCCGCGCCTTCATGGATTCTTGTAGTGATGTCTTGTCGATCGCGCCCTGCATGCACATGAGCCACTGGTCGCGTTCGCTCGGCCCAATCGGAAACGGCTTGTGGGCGAGCGGGATGATGACCCGGCCGAAACGCTCCTGATAGCGCTCCGGCCCGCCCAGCCATCCGATGAGGAAGGTGCTTAGCTTGTCAGTCATCTCGGACAGGTCGCCTTTGTGCATCGCGCGGATGGGCGCGGCCTCCGGCGACGTGTCCATCAGCTCGTAGAAATCGGCCGTGAGCTTTCGCACGCCATCGTCACCTCCAAGAAGCTCGTATGGCGTCTTCTCTTCTGCCGCTGCCGAACCCACGAGACAGCCCCCTTAGCGAGGCTCGAGAATCGCCGGGTACTTGCCGAGGCCGCGCACGAACGAAGACGTGACATACTCGGGCGGCTTGCCTTCGGGGCTCCGAATGCGCTTGACCCGCTGGGTCATCTCCTCGAGCGACAAGCGGATCTCCATGCGAGCGAGCGAGGAGCCCAGGCAGAAGTGGGGGCCGAGCCCGAACGAGAGATGCTTCGCCTCCGTCGAGAAGTCCCGGAAGATGTTGAAGGTGTGCGGATCCTTGAATTTCCGGGGGTCGCGGTTGCCGGCGGGGTAGATGACGCCGACCTGCTGGCCCTCCTTGATGACCTGGCCGTGAAGCTCGTAGTCGCGGGTTGCCGTGCGGTACATATTGACGAACGGGCACACCCAGCGAAGGATCTCCTCGATCGCGTTCGCGATCAGAGAAGGGTCGTCGACGATCGCATCGTACTGCTTCTGGTCGTTGGAGAGCCGCTCGAGGCCGCCGGCGATCGCGCTGCGCGTGGTTTCCGCGCCGCCCACGTTGAGCAGCACGTGTTCGAACAGCAACTGCGATTCGTCGAGCTTCTCGCCATTGATCTCGGCATTGATCCAGATGCAGAGGAGATCGCTCCCTTTGGCGCCAGAGGCCATGCGATCCTGGTACATCTCTTCGTGATGCTCGCAGAAGTTGGTGAAGGCATCATTGACCTCGTCGGTCACGTACTCGGGGCCCTGTCCTCCGGCCACGATGAGGTTGACCCAGTTCAAGACTGCGTCGCGCTTCTCCTCTGGGATGTCTATCATGTCGGCGATCAACCGTGCCGGGAGCGCCCCGGCCAAATCGGCGACGATGTCGACTTCGTCCTTGGCGAGCATCTTGTCGACGAGGTCGACGCAGATCTCGCGCGCTCGGGTTTCCATCTTGCGCATCTGCCGGGGCGTGAAGCCAGAAGACACCAACGCGCGCTGCTTGTTGTGCTGCTCGCCGTCCTGGTAAATCATTCCCGGGTCGGGGGGAATGCCGGGTCGTATGCCCTCACCGTTGATGAAGGTCTCGGCGTCGCGCTCGACCGGATCGGCTCGTGCTCGAGGAAGTAGTCGTACATCTCATACGGGTTCTCGTGCGTTGCAGGGGCGCAAAAATCGAGCTTCTGAAACTTCACTGGACACTTGTTTTCCACGTAATCCTCCGAATATCGCACGTAGCAACTAGATAACTTTACGAGATGTAAATTAAAACAATTTTAGAACAAGTTCTACTTCGGTCAAGCGCAAATCATGCGTTTGACAGAAAGAAGACACCCAGCAGGTGTCGAAACCGAATCCACTTCGGTGTCAGGATTTCGTTCCAGCACTCGACGAACCCGAGGTTGTCGTTGGCGACCTCGGTCACAGCGTCGCCCGATCGTCCGTGCTCAAGAACACTTCATGGATCGTGAGCTCATTCGGGCCGCGGAACATCTCTTTTGGAGGCCGGTTTCGATGAGCTTCCGCGAACGAGGGGCTCATGGTCCAGGCGACGAAATCGTCGAACGACTCCCACCAGGTCTTGACCTCGTAGTACCCGGTGCCGACGGGTCCGGGTGTCCATTCGCCGGTCTGGTGGTCGAGCTTCATCGGCCGTGGCCGCTGCACCTCATTGCGAACGAAGCCCTTGGCTTGGTCCACGAGGTGAACGCGCTTGCGAAAGCGGTCTTCGAAGTCGATTTCATAGCCCTCGGCTACGGGGATTCGATTGGTGACACAGAGCATGAGCGCATCATACCTCGCTTCTCCCCGAGCGCAGCTGACAAGCGGGACCACTTCGTCACGGAAGGGACTGTGCTAGAAATGCCCCGTGACCGATTGGAAGCTCGAGAAGCACCGGACTTTTCCCGGTGTCCCAGGGCCTGTGCTCATCGTCGTGATGGACGGCGTGGGGTGCGGCGCGTCCAATGAGGGTGATGCCGTGTGGCT
>JAFDFW010000929.1 GCA_019309605.1 Deltaproteobacteria bacterium
GGTGCTACTGCACGAGGTCACGCATGCGCTGGGCTTCGTGTCCATCGTGGGCCCGGATGGGGCGAGCGCGCTCGGGAACGCAGGAGATCTGGGTCTCTTTTCACTGTTCGACGCCTTTCTCGTTCGGGGATCGACCGAGCAACCGCTTTTTCTCGACGGCGGGGAGATCAATGCCTCGGCGGAGGACGTGACGAGTGGAGATGTGCTGTTTGCGGGCTCGCGGGCAGAGGCCGCGTTTGGTTCGTTTCCCCCGGTGTCCGCGCCAGACCCTTTCCTCGAAGGGAGCAGCATCGGCCACTGGTCGTTCGCGACCGGCGACGACGCGGTCATGCTGCCGGCGGTAGAACGCGGCGAACGCCGACGGGAGTACAAAGCCTGGGAGCTGCAGACCTTAGGCGATCTGGGGTACGACGTGGTGACTTGCGGGGACGGGTTCGTCGCAGGAGCCGAGCAGTGCGACGATGGCAACGCGAACGATCTGGACGGATGCAACGCATCATGCGAGGTCGAGGATGTTATCCTTCCTGACGCGGGCGTCCCCGATCCTCCCGACGCAAGCGTTCCCGACGCAAGCGTTCCCGACGCAAGCGTTCCCGACGCAAGCGTTCCCGACGCAAGCATTCCCGATGCTGACGAGCCCGATGCGATAGCCGACGCGGGGGCTGGCGAGCACATGCCGTCGGGTTCCGCAGACCCGCCTGGAAACCCGTCACCTACCGCCACGCCTGACACCTTCCGCTCGGACGAGGAGCTCCCAACAGCAGCTTCTTCGCAGTCGCCTGCCGGCTGCACCGTCAGGGGCACAGGCGCCGACACCATGTGGCCAATCCTGCTCGCGCTGCTTCTCACCGCGCGCCGCCGCTTCGTGAGCTAGCGGCCCCTTGCCTCATCTGAACGGTCACGCTCTCGGTCGTGTCGACGCAGAAGTCGAATTGCACGGGCGTCGCGGCTCGCGGCGCGGCTGGCGACGAAATGGCGCCAACTGCCAGGGTTGATTTGCGAGCTTCCGCTTGAGGGTCCGAGATTCGAAGGCTTGGCGGAGCGCGAGCTCTTGTGAAAGGCGCCTTCTGTCGCGACCCGAGATGGGCAGGGCGGCGAGTAGGCTTCGCTGGTGTCGATACTTCTCCTTGAATCGTCGACGCTCGCGGGATGCGGAGTCTCGGTAGCCGCCCCACGCGTCTTGGCGTTGTAGACGGGCCTGTTCGAGTGATTGGATGTAGTCCTTCCACAAGCTCTGTGGCACGGCGGACGGCATCGGCGAGTAGGGCTGCTCCGCGTTCCGGCTAGCTTCCAACTGATCCGCGGACGCTCGTCGGAAGTCCCCGAGCTGTTTACACAACCGAGGCTTGCTGAACTCGCGGCCGAGGGACGAAGCCTTCACACGAATGCCCCGCTCGGCGTCCTCAAAGACGAGTCCGTTGCCATGCAGCCGAAGCACCACGCCCAAGCGGCCGCAGACGTCGTGTACCTCGTCCCAGCTTCGGAGCGGAGTTGCTCGAAGAGCACGAGCCAGCGTCTTTCGGGCCCAACGTGCGAAACTGTCGATTCCTTGGTGCGCTTCACAGTCGGCCGCTCTTTGGGGCAGCTTCTCTCGCTCCCTTGCCATGGATCGAAGCGGGGTCCCAGGCTGGAGAGTGGATGCGATAGGTCTCGGGGTGGATCTTGTTGATCGCCACATGCACGTGTTCGTGGTCTTTGTCGTTGTGGCGCGCGGCAACGTACTGGTGCTCGGAGAACCCTAGAGTGTCCACGAGGTTTTCAACCACATGCCTGAGCTCCTTCACGTCGAGGCTTCGGTCTTCCGGATGGAGTGAGACGACGAGATGGTAAGTGCGGTTGTTGCCCGCGCGGGTGTTCTGGGCGTTCACGGCCTCTACAAGTCGGCATGCGAGTTCGAGGTCGTCGCTCGTGGTGACGCCAGGAAGATTGGCGGCCAGGAACCAGGTCGTTCGCGGCTTGGCACTTCGACCCCGAATGTAGCGCGCGAGCTGACGAAAGCCCTTGTCGGACGAGGAAGCCCGCTGGTGGCGGATGATCACGGCTGCCCAGCCAAACGCTCCACCGCCCGACACACTTGGCGGACGGCATCACGAAGCTCGACGTTCAATCCGT
>JAFDFW010000433.1 GCA_019309605.1 Deltaproteobacteria bacterium
CCGGTGAGGCGGACCACGAGCCTGCGCATGGCGGAGGCGACGGCCGCCTGCTCGCGGCGAGCGGCCTCCTTCTCCATTTCCTGCTGCATGTTCTTGACCAGCGCCTCTTGTTGAGCGCCCGATTCCTGCTCCAACTTGGCGCGCGTGGTGTTCACATGCGGGTTGTCGATCCCGGAGATTTCCTGAAGCGTGCGCCAGAGGTGGAGGCGGTCTGAGCACTGCAGGGCAAGCACTGGGGAAACAACTTTGCGAACGATGCTGCCATCTGTGCCGGCGAGCGTGACGAAGGGAAGTTTCCCGACCCGCTGCCGTCGCGAGAACCCAAGGTAATCGGTCATTGGAATCAGTTGATCGGCGACTGGGGGCGGGTCGGTGAGCTCCGTAGCGAACTCCGCCTCGGAAGCGGCGAAGTGGGCAAAGGTAAAGGCCTCTTCAGTTTCGACGGCTTGCCCTTGGGGGTCACAGCCGGAAAGCGTTTCGGTGATCCAAAGCACATCCGGCGACGGATTTGAGGAGAGATCAAAACACATGACGAACCCGTCAGCGCGATCCGGATCGTACACGCACATCGGAAAGGCCCTGGCACGCACGGCGCGTTCGGCTCGACTTTGAAAGGCAGCTTGCTCCTCGCCATCGTGCGGGCAGAGGACCGAAATCACGCTGGGCCGCGGGGAGGTCAGGCCTTCGAACAGGTGCTTTTGAAACTCCGGATCGGCCACAGAGGTCTGGAGGAAGTAGACGCCACGCATCGCCAGCGGCAGCATCTCAATGGTCATCGTGGACGGCACCTCGATGTCGGAGGCCGGGGAATAGGCCTCGCGCAAACTCGAGCGGAGCGCAGCGATTTTCATCGGCACGCGGCTTTCGAGCAGCGACATCATCTTGCGCAATTGCGCGCCATGGTCGCCATCCAGGCGTGCCATCACGACAAAGGGAGGACACAACTGCCATCACGACAAAGGGAGGACACAACCGAAGCTCAGCGGGGCCGAGTTGGCGCCAGTCGAAGTCGGCGAAGAGCGCGTCATGGGTTTCGGATTCGTACTTGGAGCGAATCTCCAACTGGGCGATGCGCAGAGCACGAAAAACTCGGGCGATCCGATTGAGGTGTTCCTCGGCGAGCTCCCGGATTTCGTTCTCCTCCTTCTCGAGCTCGACGGAGCCGAAGTCGGTTGAAGTAGTCGACCAGGCCTGCTTCATTTCGCCGAGCGTCTGGATGAGCTCTTGCACCCGTTTGAGCCGCTCGGGCGCGATCGCCCGTGAACGCGTACCTTTCCCTAGCACGCGGGATAAGGAACCGACGTCGAGGTTGGTGGCGGCAAGGGGCCCGAGAGCGCGCTCGAGGCGGTCGGGGTCGTGCCGGTGGCGCTTGTAATCGTCGAGACGAAGGAGGTTTTGCAGTTCGCCGATGGACTCGGCAAGAGCGTCTTCGAGGGCGGCGCAATGGTGGCGCCAGACAGCTTCGACGGCTTGGCGGATCTGCTCTTTCATGACGAACACACGGTTCAGCTGACGGTGTAGCGGTCCAGTGCGGCGTCGAGCCGCTGAATGAAGGTCTGATGGTCTGGCCGATCCTGGCGGTTCCAGCGGATCTCCTCGTAGGCAGGGACATCGGGATCTTGATAGAGGAGCCCCATGGGAGCAGGGTCGACATTCACCGCGACACGTTGCGCCTCGTTGATGTCGCGATGGTTGTGCGCTTGAGTTTCGCCGCGCTTGAGTAGCAAGGGGTGAACGGGGATGCCGTCTTCATGCTCGAGGAACACAACCGGGAAGTTCAATCCGCCGTCGCCAAAGGCCTTGGGCATGAAGACCGGGCACCGCTGCAGGATGCGCACAAAGGAAAGGCCATGGTGGTCCCACGCTTTCTCGATGGTCTCGTCGAGATGGGCGGGCAGCCACGTGGCGGTTTGGGCGAGGAAGGAAACGTTCGTCATCCCCATCACTATGCTGAGGGGGTTCATGGGTTGCAGGTAGGTGCCCCGTGGGGTGGTTTTGGTTTTCCATCCATCCGGCGTGGTGGGCGAGACCTGCATCTTGGTGAGCGCGTAAACCTCGTTGTCGAGCACCAACACGACTGCGTTGATGTTGTAACGGATCGCATGCAGCCAATGGTTGCCGCCAATACTGAAACAGTCCCCGTCGCCCATGATCACGACGACGGGAAGCTCGGGACGCGAGAGGCGCACGCCCGTGGCGATCGGCAAAGCCCGGCCATGGATGCCATGAAACCCGTATGTGTTGAGATAGTGGGGGAGGCGACTCGAGCATCCGATGCCGGAAACCGAGACGACGTTCTCTGGCTCGAGATTGTTTTTGCGCAGCACGCGTTGGAGCGACGCCAGCACTCCATGGTCGCCGCATCCCTTGCACCACCGGGGCTTCTCAGATTCGTAGTCGTCGAGGGAGTGCGCTTCGACCGCGCCGCTTTCGATGACACATAGTTCCGCAAGCGTGGACATCGTCTGTTTACTCCCCTGTCGCAAGAAGGGTTTTAGCCGGGCTTTCGATGCCCTGCTGGTCGCCGAGGAGGCGCTTGATTTCGTCGAAGAGTTCCACCGGCATGTAGGGGCGGCCGGGGACCTTGGCGTAGCAGTCAATGTCCAACAGCGTGGCGGCCCGCAGCATCCAAGCCAGCTGCCCGTATCGACGGTTGTCCTTTGTGATCAGCGGGTCCTCCCAATCATCGCTGTAGTTGAGCTCGACCGTGATGATCTGGCTAAAACCCGCGAAGATCTCGTGGAGCCCAGGGGGCAGAGGACTGAGGAATTGCATGTTGAGGGAGGAGACCGAGAGGCCTTGGTCGCGCGCCATGTCGACAGCTTCCTCGATCGCGCCCCGCGTGCTGCCCCAACCCACGAGGAGGAGGTCGCCTTCGGGCGCTCCGTGCACGCTCGGCGCATTCAGAGTTTTCTGCAACGCGGCGAGTTTCCGGCTGCGCATGGTGTGGCCGCGCTGGTTACGCTCGGCGTCGTAGCAGGCCTTTCCATCGCGGTCGTGGTTGAGCGTGGTCGTCACCCCCATTCCGTCCGGCTGCCCGGGGATGAGGCGCTGCGAAAGGCCCGTCGTCGGGTCCCAATCGTAAGGTAGGGCTCCGGGTGGCGCTGGGCTGAGGTCGAGCGGAGGCCGACGCGGTGTATCGGACACATCGGGACGATCGAAGACCTGCTGACCAGTCGCGAGATTGGCGTCGGAGAGGACGATGACGAGCATGCGGAATTCCTCTGCGATCTTCCGCGCGACGGAAAGAATGTAGAAACACTCTTCGATTGTGCTCGGCGCCATCACCACCTTGGGCGCGTCCCCAGGTGCGCCGTAGATCGCATGAAGCAGATCCGATTGCTCGATTTTTGTCGGCAACCCGGTGCTGGGTCCGCCCCGCTGAACATCGATGATGACGAGCGGTGTCTCGGTCATCACGGCCAAGCCCTGGAACTCGGTCTTCAAGGCCATGCCTGGCCCCGAGGTGATGGTCAGCGCGGTCTTTCCGGCGTAGGAGGCGCCGATCGCCACCCCGATTGCGGCGATCTCGTCTTCGGCCTGATGAACGAAGCCACCGAAGTCTTCGAAGATCTCGGACAAGGCGTGCGAAGCGGAGGTCGCCGGGGTGATCGGATACATGGAACAGAGCTCGAAGCCGGCTGAGACGGCGCCCAGCGCGAGTGCGGTGTTTCCGTTCATTGCCACTTTCGAGACATCGGTCGGGAAAGCCTGGACTTCGAAGCGTTGCTCCAAGTGCGTGACCCCGTATTGATAACCGGCGCCTGCTAGCTTCACGGCCGCTTCGATCACCTCGCGGGTTTTCGTCTCGAAGATGCCGCGAATCACACCCTGAAGCACATTCAGGTCCTTGCTGTAGAGGGCGCACAGAAGGCCCACCGCAAACATGTTCTTGCCCCGTTCTGCCTCTTCGATGTGGCGGAGGGTTTCATGTTCCATTGGAATCTCGACGATGGTCGCCCCCCTCGAACGGAACTTGTCGAGCACATCGCGGTAGGAGAGCCGATACTGCTCGTTGTCGTGAGTGGCCCACTGATCGTCGATCAGCACGAGGACGTCGTCGGCGAGACTTCCCGCTTCGAGGCGCGACAGCAGCGCCATTTCGTTGAAGGCCAGCACCACGTTCGCGAGGTTGCCGGCATTCGTG
>JAFDFW010000434.1 GCA_019309605.1 Deltaproteobacteria bacterium
GAGATCATCCGGATGTTCAATAGTGCCTTTGACCACCTCGGTGCGAACGAGGGCGACTTCTACCCCGAAGCGCTTCGGGGCGACATCGACGAGGTGAACGATCGCGTCTACCACACGCTCAACAACGGCGTATACAAGTGCGGCTTCGCGACCACTCAGCAAGCCTACGAAGAAGCGTTCGTCGCGCTGTTTGACACCCTCGACTGGCTCGAGGAACGCTTGACGACGCAACGCTATCTAGCAGGCGATCAGATCACCGAAGCCGATTGGCGCCTTTTCACCACCCTCGTGCGCTTCGATGCGGTCTACGTGGGCCACTTCAAAACCAACCTGCGCCGCATCGCCGACTACCCCAACCTCTGGGCCTACACGCGCGAGCTCTACCAAGTCCCCGGCGTCAGGAGCACCGTGAACATGCACCACATCAAGCACCACTACTACGGCAGCCACGAAAGCATCAACCCAACCCGCATCGTCCCCATGGGCCCGGTCATCAACTTCAACGAGCCCCATAATCGAAGCACCACCCTCTCCGACGCCGCCGAGTAATAAAGGGGATCGAGGCTTGGGGATCGAGGCTTGGGGATCGGGGTTTGGGGCTTGGGGATCGAGGCCTGGGGATCGAGGCCTGGGGATCGGGACCCGAGACCCGGGGCCCGGGGCCCGAGACTCAGCCCTCGGACCTCAACTCGGGCCACGGGCCGCGGGTCTCGGCACTTGGGCCTCAGGCCTCGACCCTCAAGCCTCAGGCCTCGCTCCTCAAGCCTCCAGCCTCAACCTCATGCCTCGACTCTCACTTCCTGAACCCCATGAGTTTGGTCAGCATCGCGTAGATTTCATCGGCCTTTCCCGCGACCTCGGTCGTTGGAACGTCCTCACCGATAGCTGATGCTAGCTCATAGGCGGCTGCGACTTCGAGGACACTTGCGCGCGCAGTGTGGAAGAATCGGCTACGCGACCGACCGTCGAGCGGCGCTCCCTCGGCAATATTGAGCGCCACCGACTTCGCGGCTCGCAGCGCGTGGTTCCGAAGCTCCGCGTCTTGCGGTGGCTTGTTGCTACAGACCTGAACCAACGACATAGCCTTACGCCAAACTCGGAGCCTCTGATGGGGAAGTGGGCGCGGTGGCTTCGTAGACATCCAGCTTGATTGCGGTACTCGGTCATTCACAAGCTCAGATGCGTGTTGAAAAGGGAGGATCGAGGCTGGAGGCTTGGGGATCGGGGCTTGAGGGTCGAGGCCTGGGGATCGGGACCCGAGACCCGGGGCCCGCGGCCCGAGACTCAGCCCTCGGACCTCAACTCGGGCCACGGGCCCCGGGTCTCGGCACTCGGGCCTCAGGCCTCGACCCTCAAACCCCAAGCCTCAAGCCTCGACCCTCAAGCCTCAGGCCCCGGACTGTCCGCTTTTTAGTGCCCAGAGGGCTAGGAGGGCGGTGGTTAGTTCGTAGGTTATGGCGGCTGCGTTGTATTGGTCGATTTGGCCGGCGATGAGGACGGCGGCGATGCGGGCGGTGGCGTAGCCGGTGAGGGCCGTGATCAGCACGATGAGGCCGGTGCGGACTTTGATTTGTTGGAGGGCGGCGGCGAAGAAGAACATGCCGAGGGCCATGGGGAGGCCGCCGTATTCGGCGCGGACTTCGATGACCGCGCTTGGGGTGGGCATGGCGAGGCCGCTCTCGATGCCGATGGTGGCGGGGTGGATGAAGCACACCAGGCCGTGAACGAAGAAGACCAGGCCGGTGATGGTAAGAACGATACGCGCAAACAGCATGGGAACGCTCAGCAGTGTATTCCGCGCCTCGTTGCGATGGAAGCCTTGGCACACTATGTCCGGCTCACCAATGAAAACCGTAGCTATCAATCTCGTCACGGCGGTTGCCCTGCTCTGCGCGGCAGCGACCACTGGATGCAATCGCAGCGTCACCCTTCCGCCTCTCGTTGATGAGCCGGGTGGGCCCCATATTCCCGGCAAATTCGTCTGGCACAACCTGGTGACGGGCGACGGGGAGGCCGCGCGCCAGTTTTACGGCGAACTCTTTGGCTGGGAGTTCGACGTCAAGGAGGGTGGTCGCTACAGCGTGATCACCTACGGCGGCCGGAACCTCGGCGGCATCCTCGACACCAGCAAGGAGGGCAAGACCCCCCAGGGAGGACACTGGCTGAGCGCGATGTCGGTGCCGGATGTCGAGGCGTCGCTCGCGGCCGTGAAGAAAGCCGGGGGCAAGCAACTCGAAGCGCCAATAGACGTCAACGGCGTCGGGCGTGTGGTGACCGTCAAGGGCGCGGACGGTGCCGTGTTTCATCTGCTCACTTCAGCCAAGGGTGACCCGCCGGACGTCGAACCCGCGGTCCACACCTGGCTCTGGCACGAGCTCCTCGCGAACCACGCCGACCGTGCCGTCCAGTTCTACGAAACGGCGTTCGGTTACCGCACCGAAGCGCTCAAGAAGAAGCCCAGCTCGGAGTACCGCGTGCTCTGGAGCTCCGGCGGAGCGCGCGCAGGAGTCGTGCAGAACCCATTTGAGAAGACCCCCTCAGCCTGGATCCCCTACGTGCGCGTGGACGACCCCGCGGCCCTTGCCGAACGCGTCACCGAGCTCGGCGGCCGTGTCATCCTCGCTCCGCGGCCGGACGTGCGCGACGGAACGCTCGCTCTCGTCGTCGACCCTAGCGGCGCGCCCGTTGCACTCCAGAAATGGTCCCCTGATGTGGAGGTGAACCCATGAAGCGGTACATTGAACGATTCTTGCTCGTCACCTTTCTGCTCCTCAGCCTTGGGGCATCGAGCTGCTACGGCGGCACCTACGTTGGATACGGATACGGGGGCGGCTATGGATACGGCGGTGGCGGCTATAACGACGTGTTCTACAGCGCGCCAATCGACCGCTACGGGTACGGGTTCTACGGGCGCCCCTAACGCTGCGTGCTCACGAACGCTTGCTCGCTTCGATGACGCGTGTCCGGAGCGCGCGGAGCGTCTTACCGGCTGCCTTTTCGTTCTCGCGGCTGAACACCGAAGAGGGCAAGGGCATGTCGGGGTCGACGTAGATCTTGAAATCGACCTCGGTGCGGGCTCCGCCTTCGACCGGGGTCAAACGCCAGCTCGCGTTGAACGCGTCCATGTTGCCTTCTAGCAGGCGAGCCTCGATCACACGGGTGTTGCCTTCGGCTGCACCCTCCGAGAACTTGAGTTGCCCCCACAGCGTGAAGGTGCCCGAGGCCACGCTGACTTCCATGTAGACCATGGCCCGATGGCCACGCTGCGCTAGCACCTTCGACTTGGCACGGGGCTCGTCACCAAAAGCAACGCGGCTGCCAATAGACTAAGGAAACTCGTCTTACTCATGCGCGAAGTTTGCCTAGGGTGAGCGTAACAATCCATTTCGTGCCTCCGTCTGGGCGCCAGGGGCTGCAGGACGCGTGCCAATCACACGTAGTGGTGGGAAAACCAGTGTGATCGGGCTGTTGAGGCGATTCCGCTGGGACGGTACGATCCCCAGACCAGGTCAAGAATGTCCGACCGGCTACTGCAGTAGCTACCTGGTGAGGTCCTGACCCTGGAGCGCGAGCGCTACTGAACCGAGAGGGATACCTCGCACTCGGGCGGGGTGCCGCCGCCAGTTCCACCACTGCCGCCAGTTCCACCACTGCCGCCAGTTCCACCACTGCCGCCAGTTCCA
>JAFDFW010000051.1 GCA_019309605.1 Deltaproteobacteria bacterium
ACCTCGAGGTGGATGTTCCGGAAGCGCGCGGCGCCGCCGATGAGCATCACGAGGACCGGCAACTTCGGAGCCTCATCCTGCACGGCTGCAGCCCCCTGCTCCGCCTCTGCTTGGGCCTCCGGTGGCGCGGTAGCGAGGAAAAGTCCAACAAAAACGCATACTCTGAGCGTCCGAAGCATTCGATGCTCAACGTAGCAAGCCTTGTGCAGAAGGCTCATCTTTCTGGGGGGGTCTTGCCAGGTGACGTAACGTCACCATGTTCCGGGCCGTAGGGAGACTCGAGAAGAGAGAAACAGCCATGAAACAGACAGCACTCATCGGAATCCTCGCCACGGCGCTCATTGCGGGGTCCTCATCGAGCCCGGCCGCCGCCGCAGACGAAGCCACCGAGAGCGCCCGGATCTCCACCGCGCAGATCCCAGAGGAGGGCTCCAAGATCTCCTGGGGTCAGGCGGTTGTCGTCGTCGACAAGCCGATCGATGAGGTGCTCCCAATCATTCGCGACTACGCCAACTACGCGCAATTCATGCCCAATTTCACGAAGTCCAGAGTGCTGGCGCAACGGGGTAGCCGGGCGATGGTCTACATGGAAGTCAGCGTAGCCAAGGGCGCGTTTACGCTCTGGGGCCAGCTGAACCTCTCCGAGCGGCCCCAGGAGGGCGAGTCTCGCGTCGTTGAAGCACGTCTCTTGGAAGGCAACATCGATGCCTTCAGCGCCAGTTGGACGCTGACGCCGGTTGACGGTGGCGCCCGCACCGAGGTCGACTTCAAGATCTATGTCGATCCGGACATTCCGCTGCCTTCGTCGGTCTTCAGTCGAGAGAACGAGAAGGCTGCCGGTAAGACGGTTCGGGCGCTTCGGACGCGCGTGTTCGAGGGACCCAAAGGATCGAGCTGACCCGGCCCCGCGCGTGGGGCTCCGCCGACCTTGACTGGTTTCGGGCCCATGCTACGAACGCGCGCCGCTAGGGATTTCTCCTTGCCGGACCTGCGATTCGGCCCCAAGCGCCGTTTGGAGTTTCTCTCCTTCTGGGTGCTCTGAGACCGACTGGGAATACCGCTGCGATGAACGTGCTCTTCACAGCCCTCTTGTCCGAGGGCTCCATCATCGACCTCGACGGGACGATCTGGATTCAGTTCGGGCTGTTTGCGGTCGCTTTCTTTGTCTTCCGCCCGCTGATCTTCCGTCCGATGGTCGCCCTGTTCGAAGCCCGCGAGCAGGCCATCGAGGGCTCGAAGCTCGAGGCGCTCCGCCTCCAAGATGAGGCTTCCGCCGAGAGCGAAGAGTTTGACGTCGAGATGCGTCGCCTTCGCCTCCAGGCTGGCGAGGAGCGGGATCGTTTGCGCGCCGAGGGCAAGCGCCTCGAACGCACGGTGATGGACCGAGTTCGGGAAGAGACCGACAAGCAACTCTCTGAAGCCGACGCGAAACTCAAGGCTGAAGCGGCCAAGCTTCGTACAGAAATCGATCAGTCCGTTCCGGCGCTGGCCAAGCAGATCGCATCGAAGATGCTCAATCGGGAGGTCCAGTGATGCGCTCTCTTTGGGTGATGCTTTTTGCGTTGCTGCTCGCTTCGCCGAGCTTGGTGTTGGCGGAAAGCGCTCATGGCGAGTCCGCGGCCCACGAGGTGGCTGAAGAGGAGTCCGGTCACAGCGCTCACGATGACGGTCATGGAGAGCTGACCTTCTCCTCGCTGATCAAGAACCGCGATTTCCAGGGGACGGTCATCAACTTCCTCGTCTTGGTTGGATTGATTGCCTGGGTCATCCGCAAGAAGGGCAACCCAGCGCTCGCCGCGCGGCGTGCAGAGGTCGAAAAAGAGCTCGCCGAGGCCCAGCGGCTTCGAGCCGCCGCGGAGAAGCGGCACATGGAGACCGCCATGCGTCTCGAGAAGCTCGACCAAGAGATGGTCCAGATTCGCGGCGAGATGATCAAGGCCGGCGAATCCGAACGCGATCGCATCGTTGCCCAGGCCGAGGAAAAGGCTGCGCGCCTCCGCAAGGACACCGGCTTTCTCATCGAGCAGCAAATCAAGCAGCTCCGTAAAGACCTCACGCAGCAGGCCGCCAGCGCCGCGGTCATCGCAGCCCAAGAGCTATTGCAAGAGCGAACCACCGATGCGGATCAAGATCAGCTTGCCGAGGCGTACCTCACGCGTCTCGACCAGGTGATCGAGGAGCGGCAATCATGAGCGCGCTTGGACGACGCTACGCAAAGGCTTTGTTGGAGCTTGCTCGTGAGCAGGGTGAGACCGAGCCGGTGCTCCGAGATGTCGCCGCGCTTGCCGCTGCCTGGAAAGAGAGCGCAGAGCTTCGCGGAATCGTTCGCAACCCCGTCATTCCGAGGTCCGCGTTGAAGGCCACCGTCGACGCGGTGATGCAGAAGCTCGACTGCTCCAAGCTCGTTCGCAACACCGTGAACCTTCTCGCCGACAAGGGGCGCCTCGCGCACCTGGAAGAGGTGCTTCACGCCCTCGAAGAGCTCGCCGAGGCGGAGACTGGCCGAGTTCGGGTCGACGTGATCAGCGCCAAGCCGCTCAGCGATGCCTACTACGCCCGGCTGACAGAAAAGCTCAAGCGAGTGACCGACCTCGAGGTCGTGCTCGTAAAGAAACAAGATTCCTCACTCATTGGTGGCGTGGTGACACGCGTTGGCGACCAGGTTTTCGACGGTAGCCTCAGCAACCGCTTGAGTGAGCTTAAAGAGACGTTGCTTGCGAACGGCCACACGCCGTAACCGCATCGAATCAGGAGCCTTGCCAAATGCAACTTCGCGCTGAAGAGATTTCCAACATCATCAAGCAGCAGATCGCTTCCTACGAGAAGTCGGTCGACGTCGTCGAGACGGGCACCGTTCTGTCGGTGGGTGACGGCATCGCCCGCCTCTACGGGCTCGACAGCGCCATGGCCGGCGAGCTTCTCGAGTTCCCCGGTGGCGTGTACGGCATGGTCCTCAACCTCGAGGAAGACAACGTCGGTTGTGCGATTTTCGGCTCCGATGTGGGTATCAGCGAGGGCGATACGGTCAAGCGTACCGGTCGCATCGTCGAGGTCCCCGTGGGCCCGGCGCTCGTTGGCCGTGTGGTGAACGCCCTAGGTCAGCCCATCGATGGAAAGGGCCCGATCGAGAGCAAGCTCACCCGCCGAGTAGAGCTGAAGGCGCCTGGCATCGTTGCGCGTCAGCCGGTTAGCGAACCGCTTCAGACCGGCCTCAAGGCGATCGACTCGATGATTCCGATCGGCCGCGGCCAGCGCGAGCTCATCATTGGCGACCGCCAGACCGGCAAGACCGCCGTCGCGCTCGACACGATCATCAACCAGAAGGGCAAGGGCGTGTTCTGCGTCTACGTCGCGATCGGCCAGAAGCAGTCGACGGTCGCACAGGTTGTCGACAAGCTCACGCAGTTTGGCGCGATGGAGTACACCACCGTCGTCCTCGCCGGCGCTTCCGAGCCCGCACCGCTTCAGTTCATCGCGCCGTACACGGGCGTCACGCTGGGCGAGTACTTTCGAGATAGCGGTCAGCACGCGCTTTGCGTCTACGACGACCTTTCGAAGCAGGCCGTCGCGTATCGTCAGCTTTCGCTTCTGCTTCGTCGCCCTCCCGGCCGTGAGGCGTATCCGGGCGATGTGTTCTACGTTCACAGCCGCCTTCTCGAGCGTGCCGCTAAGATGGCCGAGGACTGGGTGGTCGTGAAAGAGGATCAGGAGCCCAGCCGGCTCGGCAATAAGGTCTTCAGTGGCCCCGAGTCGAAGCACGAGGCCGACGCCGCCGCGAAGGAAAAGGGCGCCGGCTTTGCAGCAAAGAAGCTTCCGGACTCGGGTGGCTCGCTGACGGCGTTGCCGATCATCGAGACGCAGGCAGGCGACGTCTCCGCGTACATTCCTACCAACGTCATCTCGATTACCGACGGGCAGATCTTCCTCGAGTCGGATTTGTTCAACTCCGGCGTTCGTCCGGCCATCAACGTCGGCATCTCGGTGTCGCGTGTCGGTGGTAACGCACAGATCAAGGCGATGAAGCAGGTTGCCGGTACGCTTCGTCTCGAACTCGCGCAGTTCCGAGAGATGGCGGCGTTCGCGCAGTTCGCATCCGACCTCGACGCCGCAACCCGGCAGCAGCTGTCTCGTGGTGAGCGTCTCGTCGAGGTGCTCAAGCAGGGTCAGTTCGTGCCCTGGCCAGTCGAAGAGCAAGTCGTCGCGATCTTCGCAGGTACCCACGGCTTCCTCGATGTGCTTCCGTCCGAGTCGATCGGCCGCTACCAGCAAGAGCTCATCTCTTGGCTCAAGGCCGAGCGCGCTTCGATCCTCAGCGACATCATGTCGAAGGGGAAGATCGACGACACGCTCGAAAGCCAGCTCGAGGATGCCCTCAAGGCATTCGGAGAAATCTTCGAGCCCAAGCAGCAAGACAACTAAGCAGCAATGGCAAATCTCAAGGACATTCGAAAGCGCATCGGAAGCGTCAAGAGCACGCAGAAGATCACCCGCGCCATGAAACTGGTCGCCGGTGCGCGTCTTCGGAAGGCGCAAGAGAACATCGAGCGCCTTCGTCCCTACGCCGTCAAGACCCACGAGGTACTGAGCGGTGTGGCCGCCCGTGTCGGAGCCGATGAGGACGTTCATCCTCTGCTTGCGCGGCGTGAACCGAAGAGCGTCATGCTCGTGGTGCTGACGGCCGACCGTGGCTTGGCCGGCGCCTTCAACTCGAGCATCTGCAAGGCGGCGTACCGCCGCTGGAAGGAGCTGGAGGCTGAAGGCAGCGAGGTTTGCTTCGGCATCATTGGCCGCAAGGGCCGCGACTACTTCACGCGCCGAAACGCCAATATCCGCCATGATTTCATGGGCGTCTTCGAGGACTTGAACGTCGACAAGGCGGGCGAGATTGGGCGCTACATCGTCGAGGACTACACCTCGCTTCATCTCGATTCCTGTTACCTCGTCTACAACCAGTTCAAGAGCGCGATGACTCAACAGGTCGTGATCGAGCCTTTCTTGCCCATCAAGCCGCTGGAGCTCGCAGACGATCAGCTCGGAGACTTCATCTACGAGCCGAGTCAGGAGGGGCTGCTCGACACGCTGCTTCCGATGTACGTCGAGGTCGAGATCTACCGAGCCCTGCTCGAGTCGGTCGCCTCCGAGCATGGCGCGCGCATGACCGCCATGGACTCCGCGACCAACAACGCGAGCGACATGATCGACCGGTTGACCCTGAAGTACAACCGAGCCCGCCAGGCTGCCATCACCAAGGAATTGATGGAGATTATCGGTGGCGCTGAAGCTCTCAAGGCCTGAGCGCAAGCTCGTGATACCGTAACGCCGATGCCGGGGGGGCGAATAGAGCCGGCTGCTCGTGTGACGGGTCCGCAACCACTCTCGTGGCTAGCGTGGCTCTGTGCGGCAGCGACCATCACGTACGTCGTCGGGGCTCCCTTTTGGGCGGCCGACTACCCGATGATGACCGAGTTCCCGTTTCATGCGGCTTCCTCTTCGGTCTTTCGTCACTACACCGATCCCGGCTGGCATTTCCACGAGCAGTTTGCCTTTCAGATGCTTGCGGTTCCGCAAGTGACCCTGTACGCGCTCTCGGCGATCTTCATGATCGTGCTGCCGCCCATCGTCGCCACGAAGCTCGCCGCTGGCTTGTTGCTAGCGCTCCTGCCTCTCGGGCTGATGGTGCTTTGCTGGGGCCTCCGGAAGTCCGCGTTGCTCGGCCTGTGGGGCCTCATGCCCGTGTGGGGTGTCCTTGCGCATTGGGGAATGGTCGACTTTCTGGCTGCGCTCGGACTCTTCGCGATGGCGTTGGGACTGGCGCTTCGCGTGGTCGACCGCCCAAGCGTCAAGTTGCAGGGCGCCCTCATTGCGGTTTTGGTCCTGCTCTTTTTCACTCAGGCGTACCGCTTTCCTTTTGCGCTCGTCATGCTCGTGGTCATCGCCCTCGTGATGCGCGGACGCGTCGAGAGCATCAAGGGTCTGCTCATTCCACTCGTGGTGGCTGGCGCGCTCTTCGTCGTGTGGTGGCTGACTCGCGCCGAGATGTTCCTTCCGAAGGTCCAATGGGTCTGGCCACCCGCTTGGCACCGCTTGTCGGACGCCGCTACTTACACGTCCGACATTTATATCGGGGATGAGGACCTCGAGATGTTCCGGCGCACTGGCTTACTGCTCGGGCTGACCGCGGCCGTGCTGCTTGCCATCGCGGTCGTCCGTCTCCGCTCCTGGCCCAAGGGTGGCTGGGTCGTGCCGGCTCATGTCATCGTCGGCGTTGCCATCCTCATTTCGCTCGGGCTCTACTTGACGCTTCCGATGGAGGTCGGGGCTTCCTGGTACGTCTTCCCTCGTGAGATCACCGCCGCGCTCTTTCTCGTGCCCGCGCTGCTGCCGAACCTGCCGCGCAAGACCTGGGCCCATCTCGGGTTCGTGATTTGGACCGCCGTCGGGATCGCCCCACTGGCAGACTTCGTCACCGATGCCCACCGGGAGTTCTCGACTACCACGGTGCACTTCCGCGAGATCGTCCGCGAGCTCCCAAAGGCTCCCAAGCTTCTGTACCTGGTGTACGACCATCAAGGCGCGCGCGCTCGGAACAGCCCCTACATCCACTTGCCGGCGTACGTGCAAGCGGAGCGGGGCGGCTGGCTGAGCTTCCATTTCGCCCAACACGAGGGTTTCCCATTCCGTTATCGGGACGCTGCCGACCCGGACGCCGTCGTCCCGCCTAGGACACCGGTACGCTGGGAATGGAGCCCGCAGCAGTTCCAGCTCGACCAGCATGGGCGTTTCTTCGACTGGTTCCTGGTTCGCCGCCAGCGCTCACCGGCCAGCCTCTTCGCCTCCGATCCGTCGATCCGCCGCGTGGCGCACTTCGAAAACTGGTGGCTTTATCATCGCCCGCGCGCCTCGGCTGGACCGCCTAGCGAAACGCCCTAAATTGGAAAACTGATGGACCTCAGGAGTGACGAAGAGCGTTGGGCCGTTTGGATGGTGCAGGCGCATCGATTTGCCAAGCGCGAGAACTTCACCGACGCCATGGCGCGAACGAAGCTCGTGCGCGACGCCGTTCAAGAAGCGCTCGCTGGGGCGACGGACGCAAAGCAACGGGCGCGACTCGAACGTCGTCTTGCCCGAGCCGATGAGCAATTCGCGAGCATGAAATCCCGCCATGAGGCTTGGCGATCCGCGATCGCAACCCGCCGCCAGAATACGATCGACCAAGCCGCGGAAGAGATGGCGCGGCCTCTTCCCGCGCCAGTGGACTAGCGGTGGCCTTTCCCGAGTGCTCGGTCGCATCGCAGGACGCCGGGGAGACTCTCGCTGGCACCGCGGTCGAGTCGGTTGATCGCTGGCTGCTCCTCGAAGTGACCGACCCCTGGGCCCCGAAGGCGCTCCAGACCGAAGCGTTGCTCGACCCCGTACGAGCCCGGCTCGCCGAGTGGCTCGAGACGCCGCGCTCGCGACTGCAGCTCATCCGGAGGCCTGGGCGTCCCGGGAAACGTCTTCAGTTCATGCTGGTCTCCTCGGCAAGCGGTCGGCAGCAAGTGTCGAAACTCGACCTCGACCGATACCAAGACCTTCTCGACGTCGACCTCGACGCGCTCCCCGCCCAGACGGCCGAGCCGATGTGTTTGGTGTGCGTGCACGGCAGGCGTGATCGTTGCTGCGCGCTGCATGGCAGCGCCGTGTTCCGAGCGATTCAAAAGCGCGGAGTCGATGTCTGGCAAACGAGCCACCTCGGCGGACACCGGTTTGCCGCCTGTGCGCTATGGCTGCCGGACGGGTTGATGTACGGACGTTTGCGCACCGAGCACGCGGAGGACTTCATAGCCGCGCGCCGAGCGGGCGAAATTGGGGCGTTGGATCGGTTTCGAGGCCGCTGTGGCCACGACCGTCCTACGCAGGCGGCGGAGATTTTCTTGCGGCGACGACTCGGCGAACAGGCGGCCGAAGCGATCCAGTGGCAGTCGACCGTGCCCGAATCCGAGTCGACCTGGGAGGCCCGGTTTCGCACCGCTGCAGGAGATGAAGTGGTGCGGATTCGGCTGGAAGACGCCGGAGTGGCGAGGCCAGCGAGCTGCGGCGGCGAGCCGGAGGCGATGACGCGGTTTGTAGAGATGTAGGCGGCGTTCCCCAGTGCTGGTGCCGGTGTCAGATGTGCTAGGTGCTCCTCATGTCCGATCCCCTTGTGCTCACCGACCTAGATGAAGACGGCGTTCTCACTGTCACCATGAACCGTCCGACGCGTCGTAACGCCTTCAACGCGGAGGCGTTCTCGGTGCTTCGGGATGCGTTTGTCGCGGCCAACGACGACCCGAAGGTTGCTGTCGTTTTGCTCACCGGCGCCGGAGACGATTTCAGCTCTGGGCTCGACCTTGGGGCTGTCGACCTCAACGAGGATGGGCCGCCGCCTTTCGAGCTCATGATGGACGCGATTTGCGGCTTCGATAAGCCGCTGGTCTGCGCGGCCAAGGGATGCGCGATCGGGTTCGGGGCCACAGTGCTCTTCCACGCCGATGTCGTCTACCTCGGGCAGAGCGCGAAGATGCGCTTCCCGTTTGCCAGCCTGGGTCTGGTTACCGAAGCTGCAGCCGCGTACTTGGGGCCCGCGACTATTGGCTACAAGCAAGCGGCGGAGCTGCTGTTTACCGCCGAGTTCTTCGGCGCGGACAAGGCACTCGAGTACGGAATAGCGACTCGGGTGTACCCCGACGACGAGCTCCTCCCCAAGGCTCTCGAAAAGGCGCGCGAGATGGCGCAGTGGCCGGTCGGCTCGCTGGTCGAAATCAAACGCATCATGAAGGCGATGCACGGTGACAAGGTCGCGCTCGCCCGCACGCTCGAGATGGAAGGCTTCGCCAAGCTGATGGGATCCGAGGCCAACATGGAGGCGTTCTCCGCGTTCATGGAGAGGCGCCCGCCCGACTTCAAGCAGTTCCGGAAATAGCCCGCCACTCGTTCGCACCGATCGCGATGACAGCAGCAGCGCTACGTACCTGACACAAAATGACAATTGGAACGGACTCAACAGTGAGCCTGGAGCAATGCTTCCTCAGCGGAAGAGAGGCACTGCCTCGGCGCAACGCCTTCCTCTATGCTTGCGCCACGTTACCCAATTTCCTCGCCCGTTGAGACCCCTCGCTGCGAGCGCGGCTGGTCTGGGGACAAGGTGCGTTCGTGTACGCCTGGCGTTTGACGCGATCGCACGAAGCCGGTACTTGCAGCCCTGGGGCGGGGAGTGTGGGTGCAGTGGTTTACCCCGCGTTGCAACGGAGGAGATTCACTATGACCAAGCATATTTTTCGATTGGCTCTCATGCTCGTGATTTGCGGGGCGATGCTGGGCTGCAAGAAGGCCGACGATCCCGCCGAAGCTGCGGGCGAGGCAGCGGA
>JAFDFW010000435.1 GCA_019309605.1 Deltaproteobacteria bacterium
ACGAGTGGCGCACCTCGCGGACTTCGTAGGTTTCCGCGGCGACCGCGTCGATGAGTGTTCCGACCTGAGTCACGAGCTGGGCCTCTTGGCCCTGAAGGTCCGAAAGCGAGCCCGTTGATGGGTCGCCGGCTATCGCTTTTCGACAACCGTCAAGAATCGATTGCTGTACCGCGAGCAACTTATCGGTCGCAGATTTCAGTGTGCCGAGGCTGGTGACGGGCCAGAGGAAGGTCGACACCAGCGCCCAGACCCCGATACCGATCAGGGTTTCCAAGGTCCGGTACGCGGCGAACTCAAAGGCATGCCCCGGCTCGGCGGGGCCCGCCATCATGATCATCAGAGTGACGAATCAGGCGACGAACCAGAGGTACTCGTTCTCGCCCCTCATCTTGTAGCCGAAGTACCCCATGAAGGGAGACGTCGCGATGAGGAGCATCCAGCGATCCTGGGGAAACAAGGCCAGCAGAAACAAACTCGTGAAGAACGCGACGAAGGTCCCAAGACCGCGCATCACGCCCTTGTAGAGCGACTGCCCCTCCCCGGGCTGGGCGATGAACGCAACGGCGATCGCGGCCCAGGTCGAGCTCATCCACTCGAACCGGAGCGCGAGCCCGTACGTGATGACGATCGCGAGCCCGACTTTGATGCCTTCTTTGGCGTTTGGGGACATGGCGGTAGGCGCGTCAGCCTACCTCAATCGTTCCGTCCTCGTGAACCTTGACCTTGTCGCCGGTCGTGACGGCATCGAGGAAGTCGTCGCCCAGCAGGTCCACCGTCACGATGCGTTTGCCGAGCCAGTTGTCGCCCATGAGAATGCCACAGGCGGCCAGCGAATCGATGTGATTCGCGAAGAGCATGGCCTTGGGGGCGATGCCTTTGTCGAGGATGATCATGAACAGGGTCGCCGCGCTGCTCGATCCGATGGTCTGCGGGATGCAGACGATCTTGTCGGCGAGGTCGTGCCCGAAGAGATCTTGGTTGTCGTGGTCCTGACAGACCCCGGAGTCGGAGCCTGCGATCAAGACGTCGACATAGGTGGCGCAGGTGTTGAATCCGATGTGGGACACCTCTACGGAGCCTTCTACGTTGCCGGGTACCGCTGGTCGTCCTTTGAATGTCGCTTTAGCCATCGCTTAAATCCTTTTCCTTGTAGCTGGTTTCCGTTTGTGCCTAGGCGACGTTGGCTGGCAGCTTGCCGGTGACGATCAGCTCGGTGAGAGCATCGTCGAAAAAGAAACGCGCCGTGGTGTAGACGCGCGTCTTGTTGGAGTTGGTCGCGACGAGCTCTGCTCCCTCGACAGGCGTGGAGCACCACATCATGGGGCAATTGATGGGAATGGAGACGCCGTAGCCCTTCAGCTTCTTCGCTACCTCGGGATTCTTCGTCTCGAAGGCGTCCTTCACGTACTGCGAACCAAACATGTAGGTCGGAACGCCGACCTTGTCTTTCCCGGCCTTCTTCATCGCGTCGACGATGCGTGTGCCCCAGTCGGTCATTTGGCGGTAGCTCATGTGGGGGCATCCGAGGAACACCCGCTGTGGCGTGCCTTGCTTGTCTTTCCAGAGGTTGGGATACGTTTTATAGATGCGATCGAGCTCCGCATCATCGATCACGTAGGTCTGGTATCCCTCATTGAGCAGGTCACGTCCCTTGTCGACGGCCTCCGGCGTCACGCCCTCCATGTGGTCGAGGCCGAGCGCGCCGTTGCTGGCTGTGGCCGCACCCAGGTCCTTGAGGTAGCCGCTGCTCTGCTCGTCGATTCCCGAGATGAACCGATCCATCCCCGTGATGTAGGGGACGTCTTCCATGCACTTGAACCCGATTGCCGAGCCGATCATTTCGGGATGGGGCAGCTTCGTGGTCTTGACCTCGATCAGCCAGACGGCCTGGCGCCCCTCGTCCGTCAGCAATCCGAACTGGGGGGCTTTCCCGAGAATGTCGCAGAGCATGTCGACGCCCATGGAGTTCCGATTGGTGCGAGCGCCAATGACTGAATTCACATAGTTGATCGCCGAGGACTCCGACCACGCAAGATTGTCGCCGCGGTTGGGCGTGTTGCCCATCTCGGGCAGGTAGCAGGCGCAGCTCCAGTCTTTCTTGCTTCGCATGCCAAGCTTCATGTTGAGCTCAGCGAGCTCATCCATGCGGTTGTAGATCTTGTCGACCGCCGCCTGTTCCTGATCTGTGACCGGCAGGTGTACGGGATCCATCGGCTTCGGGTCTGCCGTGAACGGCGCATAGGTTTTCAACCCGGCCTCGGCGAGTTGCTTGTAGATCTTCAGCAGAGGCTCGACGCCATCACTCCCCCAGCTCACCGCGAGGTGCGGCGCGCCTCCAAGATCGACGAGCTTCTCCGCACCGAAGAGCTCCCCGTAGGCCACCACCGTCTTGATGGCCTTCTGCAGGACGTCGCCCTTCTTGCCGTCATAGATCTCCTGCTCCTCCGCCGCGAGCTTCATCTTCGGATGGTCGTGCGAGGCTTTGACGTGCTTTCGCGAATGACCGGTGTGTGTGGTCGGCGTAAAGTTCGGGTCGGTACCGATTTGTCCGTTGAGCTGGTGAGTCGCCATACCGATTGTGCTCCTTTTCGAATCGAAGGACGGAACATACTGAGGAACCTCGTCCGCAACCAGCCCATTTCGTGCCTGGCCATTTCGCGCCACGACCGCCATAATCGCTGGGTTTGGAATCGCGATGCCGGATGCCGACCTCCCCGTAAGTCATGCCACGCAGCTCGTCCCGTACGTGCGCTTCCTCGATCGGATCGGGGCGCCGACCGAGTGCGCCTTGGAGCAGATGCACCTGCCGGGCGGCCTTCTCTCGACACCCGACTGCTACGTGCCCACCGCATCGCTTTTTGGGTTCGTCGGACAGGCCGCGCGGAAGGAGGGTGTACGTCGTCAGAATATTTCGGACAAGAGGGCGCGTTTGTTAAGAGACGGTTCATGGTTTTGGCCTAGGCCGCGTTGGCGGCCCGATACTCCTTTTTGCGACGTTGCATCGTGAGCTGCTTGATCTTGTCCCTTTCGGACAGGACCTCTTGATGGCGGCCGTAGTACACGTCGGCCGGCGTACAGTTGTCGAGCGACTCGTGGTAGCGGCGGTGGTTGTAGTACGCGACGAAATCGCGCACCGCCGCCTCGAGCTCCCACGGGAAGTAGTAGTGCTCTAGCTTGACGACGCTCTTCATCGAGCGGTGGTAGCGTTCGATCTTCCCTTGCGTCTGCGGATGGTACGGGCGCCCTCGGGTGTGCGTCATGCCCTGCTCATCGAG
>JAFDFW010000436.1 GCA_019309605.1 Deltaproteobacteria bacterium
ACTGTGCTAGCTATTCGCCATGGCCAAGGACAGCAAGTCCCGTTTCAAGCGACGAACGTTTTTGAAGTGGACCGGTGCTGCAGTCGCCGCTGGAGCTGCTGCCGCCGGGGGCATCCACCTTTTTCACTTCCGCTACGACGGCACCAATCCCGATCCCATGCCCCGCGCTACGCCGATGCTCGGCTCTTGGGAGGATCTCTACCGTCAACGTTGGACCTGGGACGACGTCAAGAAGGGCTCGCACGGCTGGCTCAACTGTCGCAGCGCATGTGAATGGGACCTCTACATCAAGAACGGCATCGTCGTTCGCGAAGAGCAAACGGCGACGTACGAACAGTCGGAGCCCGGTGTCCCCGATTTCAATCCGCGCGGTTGCCAGAAGGGCGCTTGCTACACGGAGGTGATGTACGGCCCGAGTCGCATCACCACGCCGATGAAGCGCGTGGGCGAACGCGGCAGCGGTCAGTGGGAACAGATCAGCTGGGACCAGGCGATGTCCGAGATCGCCGAGAAATTCGTCGACGTCGCCGAGAAATACGGGACCGACGCGATTTATCAGGACCTCGGCCCGCACTTTGATGTCGGCGCGACCAGCGTCGGGCGCTTCCGATTCCAAGCGAAGGCCGGGGGCGTGTTTGCCGACAACTGGGGAGAGATCGGCGACCTCAACTTTGGCGGTGTGCTCACGCTGGGCGCCGCGCACGTAGGCGGCTCGAGCGACGAGTGGTTCCTCTCCGACTATCTCGTCGTCTGGATGATGAACCCATCTGTAACGCAGATTTCGGACGCGCATTTCCTCTACGAGGCGCGCTACAATGGCGCCGAGCTTGTCGTCATCGATCCGCAGTACTCGGCAACCGCCGTTCATGCCGATCAGTGGGTCCCGCTCCGCTCAGGCACCGATGCCGCTCTGGGCATGTGCACCGCGCGGCATATCTGGGACAGCGGCGCCATCGACCTCGAGTACGTCCGCGAGCAGACCGACCTTCCGTTCCTCGTGCGACTCGACAGCGGCCGCTTCTTGACGGACGCCGATCTGGTCGACGGTGGTAAGTCCAAGCTGTTGCAGATGTGGAACCCCACGGAGAGCCGGCCAGCTCCTGCTCCGGGCTCGGAGGGTAGCGACAAGGCGCAGCTCATCGTCGAAGGATTCGAACCGCCACTCGAAGGCACGTTTACGGTAACGCTGAAGGACGGGTCGTCGATCGACGTTGCCACGGTCGGCACGCTGCTTCGGGAGCAGCTCCAGCTTTGGACGGTCGAAGCCACCGCCGAGGTCACCGGGCTTGCGCCCGAGGTGATCGAGACGTTCGCCGACGGCTTTGCGAAGGCCGAGCGCCCGATGGTCCTTTCGAGCTGGGGCTCCAACCGCTTCGTACACTCGGACCTGATGAACCGCACGAAGCTCCTTTGCCTTTCGCTCAAGGGGGCATTTGGCAAGAAGGGCGCCGGCTATCAAGCGACCGCATTCCTCGATCTCACCGGCTTCCCTGCGCTCATCCAGTCCAAGCACGTCGGGCTCCGCGGCCAGCTGGAAATGTTGACCAACATCGGATCACCGAGCGAGGTCATCAATCTCATCGTCGATGGCGTCAAAAAGCGTCGGAGCGAAGTCGGTATCACCATGGGTCTCGTTAGGGAGGGCGAGAAGAAGTCGATATGCGGGACCAACGTCGCGACGATGGGATACTACCATCAGGGCATCAAAGACGACCTCAACCGCGAGATGAAGGACGAGTACCCGCGCTCCCTCGACAAGTACTACGAGGAGTCGATCGAAAAGGGCTGGCAGAACGACTATCCAGCGAGCGGCCCGCCACGCGCGTACATTAGTGGGGGCGCAAATCTGCTTCGGCGCACCAACCACACCCGAACCATGCTCGAAGAGATGTGGCCGAAGATGGAGATCGTCGTCTCCCTCGACCAGAAGATGTGCTTCACGGGTATGCACTCGGACTACCTTCTGCCCGCTGCTGGCTACTACGAGAAGTCGGGTATCAAGTACCCCATGGCCTACGCGCCCTACATCCACTACTGCGATGCGGCGGTCCCGCCGTTGGGCGAGAGCAAGGACGAGTGGGAGGTGTACTGGCTCCTCACCAAGGAAATGGAGCGCATCGCCCAAGAGAGAAATCTGGCGCCCTTCACCAATTGTGGGGACGATCCCATCGACTACAAAGAGCTCAACAAGGTCTTCTCCTTCCAGGGCCGGTTCGGACCGAAGGATGCTGAAGGAGTGTCGGCGGCGATCCTCGATGCCAGCCCAGCCGCCGGCGGCGTGAGCATCGCCGAGCTCAAGAAAAAGGGCATTCATCGTTTCGTGAGCGCCGGGGACTCCATCGCGCCGACGGCGATCTTCAATACCGACTGGAAAGGGGAGGGCGTGCTCAACCCGTTCACCTACTTTACCAAGCATAAGTGGCGCTGGCCTACCCAAACCGGGCGGCAGCAGTACTACATCGACCATCCCTGGTTCGTTGAGGCCGGCGAAAGCCTGCCGACCCATCGTGAATCGCCCAAGGCCGGTGGGGATCATCCCTTCCAGATGATCTCGTGTCACAGTCGTTGGAGCATCCACAGCGTCTGGCGCGACACGCCGATGTTGATGCGACTGCAGCGCGGCGAGCCCGTGGTCTACTTGAACCCGAAGGACGCCGAGCAGCTGGGGATCGCCGACGATGGTTGGT
Source organism: Deltaproteobacteria bacterium (assembly GCA_019309605.1). Lineage (GTDB taxonomy): Bacteria > Myxococcota_A > Polyangia > Polyangiales > Houyiibacteriaceae > SG8-38. The sequence goes on from JAFDFW010000436.1 coordinate 2,688, forward strand.
CCGAGCGCTCGAACGACTACGGCAAGATGTACATGCTGGTGAAGTACTCGACCATGGTTCGTCCGGGGGTTGCGTACTACTTCCACGCCTGGGATCCCATGCAGTTCCCCAATCACGAGAGTTACAAGTGGCTCATTCCTGGCATCCAGAATCCGATGCACCTCGCTGGCGGCGAGCGTCACCTCGGATTCTCCATCAACTTCCTGCAGCCCGGGTCGTTCGTGCAAGACACGCGGGTGACCATTCGCGCCTCGGCGCCACCGCCGCGCGCGGACCAAGATGCCCCCACCCCCGAAGCTGCCCATGAGGAGGTGCCGGCATGACCAGCCCGCCCGCAAAAGTCGACCGTCAGATTGCGATGGTGCTCGACCTCAACAAATGCCTGAACTGCCAGACCTGCACGGTGTCCTGCAAGAAGCTGTGGAACCAGGACGCCGGCACCGACTACACGTACTGGAACAACGTAGAGACGCTGCCAGGCACCGGGTATCCGAAGCATTGGTCGGCGAACGGCGGTCGCAACGACGAAGGCGGCGTGAAGCGCGGAAGGGTTCCGAACGTCGACACCGAGTACGGCAGGGCG
>JAFDFW010000052.1 GCA_019309605.1 Deltaproteobacteria bacterium
GAGCAACGTGGACTTCCCGACATTGGGGCGCCCCACGATTGCACATCGACCTGCGCGCGGGGGTTCAGGATGATCTTCGGGCTTCGGCATGGGGGCGGGAGTGTAGCGGCGGGCGGCCTTCGATCGAGCCGGAAGCGTGGCCCCCTACGGGGCTCTGAGCTATGCTCGCAGCGCTCATGCGAAATATCACTTCCCATTTGGTCCGACTTGCTTCGATTTGCCTCTTCTTGCTGGCTGCCTGCACGGGCGATGTGGGCACAACCTGCTTTCAGACCAACGAGTGCAATGGCTTGTTGATCTGCTGTCACGTGGGTAGCCCGTTCACCCAAGGATCGTGCGAAACGCAGGAAGTTTGCGACGAGCTGCAGGGCGGCGCCGGGGGCACAGGTGGCTCCGGCGGTGCGACTGGCGCCGGTGGCGCCGCTGGCGGAGGGGGCCAGGGCGGTGAAGGTGGCGCTGGTGGCCAGGGTGGCCAAGGTGGCCAGGCAGGCGCAGGCGGCCAGGCAGGCGCAGACGGCCAGGCAGGCAACGGCGGCTCCGCCGGCATGGGCGGCGCCGGCGGAGGCATCTAGTCCGCATGCGACTGGTGGCACTCGCACTGCTGCTCCTTGGTATCGCGGAGCAGGCGAGCGCGCAGGTCGCGAACCCCGGGACGACCGCCGACGAGGCATACCAAGTGGGCGTTCGCCTCTTCGAAGCAAAGCTCTACGAAGCCGCAGAGTCGGCGTGGCTCCGCGCATACGCGCTGGGGCAAGATCCGACCCTCCTCGTGGCGGTCGCGGACACGCGGCAACGTCGCGGAGACGAACCTGGCGCCGTCGCGATGCTCGACCAGTACCTCGTCGAACGCCCCGACGCACCAGACCGCGCGTCGATCGAAGCCCGTATCGCGACGCTCCTGCAAAGCCCAGCCGTGCTGGTCATCCGATCGGAGCAAGCAGGTCATGCAATTTTGCTCGATGGCGTTCCGGTCGAAAAGAAGACACCCGCGGAGCTCGAGGTGGAGCCCGGTACCCACACCGTTCTCGTCGTGGGGGAGGGAAAGCAGGTCGGCGAGAAGAGCCTCCAAGTCGGATATGGCGAAGTGAGGGAGCTCGACTTCACGCCAGACACGACGAGTGACGTGGTCATCGAACAGAGCGAAGAAGTCACGCTGCAAGCTCAGCTCGCTATCGAAAAGGAAGACACGACCATCCGCCGTGCCGTGATTTCCACCGGGAGTATCTCCGCCGCCGCGCTGGTGACGGGAACAGTCCTCGGGTTCCTGGCGCTCCAGCAGGAGCAGAACTACCGAGACAACCCCACCAAGGAGACGGCTGACAAGGGCGAGCGGCTTGCGCTCTTTGCGGACATCTCATTCGGTCTGACCGTGCTTTCCGCGGTCACTTCATTCACGCTCTTCATGACGCACAAGAACAAGAGGCGACGCGAGCGTGAGACTGCACGCCTGCGGATCGAGACTCGCGGGGCCGGCGCCTCGGCAACCCTGAAATTCTGAGTATGATGCGCGCCGAGATTCTTCGCTTCGTTGTTCCCACGCTCCCTGCGGTGTTCCTGGCCGTGTTCCTTGGTGGATGCTCGCTGGTGGTCGACTTCGACCGAAGCCTCCTCGTTGACGCAGGCGTGGATGCGGGTCTGGATGCTGCGGTCGACGCGGGCGAAGACGCCGCAGTCGATGCAGGTGGCGACGCGGCGCCGAACGCACGTTAGCGTCCCAAGAGGTATGCGCGGCTGCGAAGCGACCGCATCACCGACAACTGCGTCGCGGCGACGAAGCCATGAGAAAAATGAGTGTTTCCCGCGATGAGCTTCCGAATGAGCTTTGGGGAGTCCGCCGGATCGAACGTCGCCCATGCGATCACGCCGGCCTCGCCTCCCGGGTAGCGATGCGTGTCGAACCGCCACTGCCCTTTCGATAGCGTGCCCGAGATACCGTCGACGGCGACCACGGTGGGGCTCGGTCGCAACACCATCTCTCCACCCACGTGGAGCAATGGGATGGGGATCTCCCACTCGAACCGAATGCCTTCGTCGGTACGTTCGATCACCTGGGCACAGGTGCCGTGCAGCAACGACTGCCCAAACTCTTCTGGGTCCAGCATGATGCGGCGCACCCGTCCCACGCTGACTCCCGAACGTCCGACGACCGCAACGCTCTGAAGGGTATCGCCGTCCAAATCCAAGAGAACCAAGTCTCCGCGCCCTAGCAGAGGGCGCAGCGCCGTCATGTCTATGCGCGGCCGGCGAAGAGGCTTCGTTGCAACTTCCCCGTCGACGTACGTACCGGCCCGGCGCTCCGCTTCGGCCTTGACCTCGAGCAGTGTGACCATGGCCACGGCGACGTTGATCGTTCGATTCACGGCGTTTCCCTCGGAGGCGAGCTGGCGCGTGATGTAGTTCGCGTCGCGCATATCGAGTCGCGAAGAGAACACGACGAGCGATTTGTGCGGGCCCTCCCGATAGACGCGCCACATGACCCGCCCGATGCCCAGGTCCCCGCCCGTTGTTCGAATGTCGAACCGGTAGCCACGCGTGGCATCGCCCGCGTAGCTCGTCATCACGTTGCGACCGGTGAGCGAGAAAAGTGTGACGCCCCAGGTCCAATCGAACGCCGTCATCTGGCCCTTGACCTCTTGAACGTCGACCGCGGTCAACGCACCCATGAAACTGGGGTAGTCGCTTGGCTTCCCGATCACGCCGGCAACGGTCTTGGCGGGCGCATGGATGCGCGCCGCGTAGATCACCGCGGGTAGGTCGGTCTGTCGATTCTGGAATTCGGTCAGTAGAACTGGCCCCTGCGACAGATACGGCGTGAGCAGCGTGAGCTCCTCCCGGCTGAAGGCGCCCAGCCGCGCGACCGAAGCATCCACTTTGCCGGTCTGGTGCTCAGCAAGCGCGGTGGTGCTCCACGCCGCCAGGAGGATCAGAACTGTAAGAAACGTCCGCATGCCGCTTGGACGACCTCGGTTGCCCAATCTTCAATCCCGGGACAGAACGGCCCTGGATAGGATCTAGCCGTGCGCGCAAAGAGCAAATGGACCCCAGGGGGCATCGTATTGTGGCTGATTGCCGCCGCGCTCGCGACCCTCCTCGTATGCTCGCAGTCGCGGCCCGTATCGGCGCCATCACCGCCTACGGACGACGTCGAGGTCGAGGTCGAGATCATAGAGTGACGGGATCGTGGGTTTCTTTGCGGCGTTCTGGCTGAGTTCAGGCTCCGCTTGACCCTGCGAGGCGACCGCCCTTTACTTGCGCCATGCAGATTTTCATCGACTCCGCAGACATCGAGGAGATTCGCGACGCCGCCGCCATGGGCGTCGTCGATGGCGTGACGACCAACCCATCGCTCGTCGCAAAGACAGGGCGGCCGTTCAAAGATGTGCTTGTCGATATTTGCGAAGTCGTCGACGGACCCATCAGCGCGGAGGTGATCGCGACCGACTACGACGGCATGATGAAAGAGGCGCGGAGCCTCGCGAAGATGCACGACAACATCGTCGTCAAGATTCCCCTGATCGCTGAAGGCCTCAAGGCGGTCCGAACCCTCACCGCCGAGGGCATCCGCACCAACGTTACCCTCTGTTTCAGTCCGACCCAGGGGCTGCTCGCCGCCAAGGCAGGCGCGACATACGTCAGCCCGTTCATCGGCCGAATCGATGACATCAGCGGCAACGGGATGGAGATCGTCGAGCAGTTGGTCACGATCTACCAGAACTACGGCCTGAGCACGCAGGTCCTCGCGGCCAGCATTCGTCACCCCGTCCACGTGGTGCAGGCCGCGCTCATCGGCGCAGACGTCGCGACCCTTCCGCACAAAGTCATTCACCAGTTGGTGAAGCACCCGCTCACCGACATCGGTCTCGAGCGGTTCCTGGCGGACGCCAAGAAGATTCCAACCAGCTAGCCCGCGGCGAGTCGCGAACCTCCACACGAGTCACCCATGCGGCCTAAAGTCCTCGTCGTTTACAAGAAGAGCACCTACCAGCGGTACGTGGGTCGCGCGCGGGAACGGCTCAAGGAGCTGATCGAGCACAGCGATGTCTCAGTCGAAGGCCTGCTCCACGAGCACGAGATCCATCAAGAGACGCTGCGCCAGGCAAAGGTCGCGCTTCGCGATCTGGGAGCCAGTGCTGTGCTCCGGTATCGCCCCGAGCCTCTGCCCGAAGAGGGCGCTTGGGATTTGATCGTCACCCTCGGGGGCGATGGTACTCTGTTGTGGGCTTCGCACCTGGCCGACTCCTCGACCCCAATGCTGGCGATCAACAGCGCGCCCGCGACGAGCGTTGGCTATTTCTGCGCGGGCGATGGGCACAACGTACATCAGGTGCTGGCGGACGCGCTCGCGGGAAAGCTCAAGTCGAGCCGACTCGCACGGATGCGCGTTGATGTTGGCCACAACGTCATCTCCACGCGCGTGCTCAACGACGCCCTGTACTGCCACGAGAGTCCCGCGGCGACGTCGCGCTACATCTTGGAGTATGCCGACGACCAAGAGCGTCAGATGTCGAGCGGAGTCTGGGTTGGTCCAGCAGCCGGCTCGACCGCGGCGATTCGCTCAGCCGGTGGCAAAGTGCTCCCCACTGGGTCGCAGAGGATCCAGTTCGTCGTCCGCGAGCCGTACCGGGGTGTCGACAACAAGTATCGCCTGGTCAAAGGAATGGTCCCGCCCGGCGAAGACCTCAGGATCACTAGCCGCATGACCAAAGGCCGGATTTTCCTCGACGGCACTCAGAAGGTCTATTCGATCGGCATCGGTGACCGGATCTGCATGAGTTTGTCCGACGAGCCGCTTACGCTCCTGGGGCTCGACCGGCGCCGCGACCAATCGAGCAAGCCTGCCGCCCTGAAGTAAATTGACCACACAAAGACGGGAGCGGTAGGTAATACCCCGTGCCGCGATATCGCAGCCACATCGCACTGACGGTTTGGCCCATCACCGCCCTTTTCGTGCTGGAGCTTGCCCGAATGTGGCCTGCGCTCCGCGGCGCAAGCTCGTTCGCCGCAGCTTCGCCAGTCACCTGGCCGTCCCTGGTCGCGCACACGGTCGCCGTGCTGGCGTCGCTCGCAGCGTATGTCCGCGGCTGGAGCACGCTCCGTCTCAGGTCGCCCACCGAAGCTGGCCCATACCGCTCCGAGGGCTGCCGGCGCTTGCAGAAGCTTGCGGGCGGGCTGGCCTGGGCCCTCGCGGTGGCTCACTTGATCCTACGTTGGTTCATGACCGTCCGCGTGGGACCCGTTGCCCTGAGTCACTATGAGCTCCTGCGTGGCTTTCTCTCTCACCTCCCAGTCCTCGGCTTCTACGCCCTCGGGCTCGCCGCGCTCGGTCTCTTTCTGTCGCAAGGGCTCGCCGCGTCGTTGCGGGCATGGGGCCTGTCGCGGGGGGCCGAAAGTTCGCGGTGGCTCGAGGTCGGTTGTACCTTAGCGTCCGCAGTGATGGTGCTGATGGCGATCAACGTCCTGAGCCACTTCGTGACCGGGCGCGCGTATTGGATGGGTCCATGAGCGTTGCGCGAATCTACGCCATCGCGCTCAACACCTACCGCGAGGCCGTGCGTGACCGGGTCTTGTTTGGCGTTCTCGTGCTTGCGGCGGGCGTTCTTGCGCTGACGCTGGCGTTGGGGGAGCTCTCGCTTGACCAGCAGATGCGCGTCGTCACCGACATGGGGCTCGCGTCGATCTCGCTCTTTTCGGTGGTCGTGGCGATCTTCCTCGGTTCGTCGCTCCTCTACAAAGAGATCGAGCGCAAAACGCTCTACGTGATTCTTCCCAAGCCAATCGCGCGGTTCGAGTTCTTGTTGGGCAAGTACTTCGGAATCGTGGCCACCTGCGCGGTGTTCATCGCGATCATGGGGGCCCTCCAGCTCCTGGTGACCGCAATCCAGGCAGAGGCGTCGACCACGCTCGTCGTCGCCGTGCCGGCGGTGCTCATCGTCGGCCTCGGCGTTGCCTTCATGGTTTCCAATGACCGCACGCTCGTGGTGCCGATCTGGTCCTTGATCGCGCTTGGCGCATCGGCGTGGGTTTGCTCGACGGTCGACGTGGAGCTGTTCCGTCTTCTTGCTTCGCTGGTTCTCAATCTCGGCGAAGTCCTCATTCTTACTGCGGTGGCGCTGTTGTTTTCCTCCTTTTCGACACCCTTCCTCACGGGCGCCTTCACGTTCGGCGTCTGGTTGGTGGGTCGCGCGGCACACGACATGGTCGCGATGAAGACCCGGGTGCTCACTCCCGGGATGAAGACGCTTCTCGGCTGGTTGGCGGAGGTCGTGCCCAACTTCAATCTCTTCGTCCCCGGTCGAAGCACCCTGATGACGAAGGCGACCGCGTACGGCGAGCCGCTCACATACGTCGCAACGTCGATGGGCTATGCGGTTCTCTATGCAGCAGCCACGCTCACCGTCGCCGCACTGATTTTCCGCCGTCGAGATTTCCTGTGAAGCCCGCTTGGGAGCGTCCAGGCGTTGCCGCGGCGCTTGCGATCATTGCTCTGGCCGCGCTCGTGCTATGGCGGGTCGCCTCTGAATCGAGCACCGAGCTTGCTGCGGCGCATGCCTATCGAGACGAGGATCAACTGTCGCTTGCCGTCGAGCACTACCGCCGGGCGATTCGTTGGTCGTTGCCCTTGAGCACGCAGACCGCCGAGGCGGTTTCTGCGTTGGAGTCGATCGCAGGGCGGTTGGAGGACGAGGGCGATGTGGCAGGAGCCCTGCGGGCCTGGCGGTCGCTTTCGGGCGGGCTTGCCGCCACGCGCTTCCTCTATTCCGGCTCGAATCCTGCGCGCGAGAACGCTAGCGACAGCGTCGCGCGCCTCCTCGCGTCGGATCGCAGCGCCGCGATCGATACGAATCTCAGTGAGGAGCAGCTCAGGGCCGACCATCTCCGACTTCTCAGCAAGGACGTCTCGCCCGATCCCTGGTGGGGAACTCTTCTATTGCTGGGAATGGCCACCTGGGTTGGGGCGTTGGCTGTCTTGGCATCGCGCGGCTTCGATCCGGCCGGTGGCTTCCGTTGGGCCTCCGCGCGGGGTCCCATATGGAGCGCATTTGTCGGGTTTGTTTCGTTTACTCTCGGACTGCTTTTCGCCTGAAGTTGCTCGCAGCAGGGCCACGGGGTAACAGGGGCCTCGTGGATAGCATCCGAATCGTCGGCGGAAACAGGCTTACGGGCTCCGTGCCGATCAGCGGTGCCAAGAACGCGGCCCTGCCGATCTTGACGGCCGCCCTCCTGGCGGACGGCGAGCACGTCTTTCGCAACGTCCCCAACCTGCGCGACGTCCACACGATGACACGCCTGTTGGAACGCCTCGGCGCGCAAGCGGAGTATGCGGACGGTCAGGTGCGAGTCACCTTGTCTGGCCCGATCGAGCCGACCGCCCCGTACGACTTGGTGAAGCAGATGCGCGCGTCGGTCTTGGTCCTCGGCCCGCTCGTCGCGCGTTGCGGCCGTGCCGTGGTTTCGATGCCGGGTGGTTGCGCGATCGGAGCCCGCCCCATCGACCAGCACCTCAAGGGCCTCTCGGCCATGGGTGCAGATGTCGAGCTTCATCACGGCTACGTCGAGGTTACGGTCCCTAGCGGCAGGCTTCGCGGTTCCGACATCGCGCTCGATTTCCCGACTCACACCGGGACCGAGAACCTCATGTGTGCAGCCGTGTTGGCCAAGGGGCGCACGACACTCACCAACTGCGCTCGCGAACCAGAGATCGAGGAGCTTGCGCGGGTCTTGAACAAGATGGGCGGCCGTATTGAAGGGGCGGGCACCTCGGTGATCTCGATTGAGGGCGTCGATTCGCTTCATCCGATCGATCACGCGATCATCGCGGACCGCATCGAGGCAGGCACCTTCATGGTTGCTGCCGCAGCAACCGCGGGGGACGTGCTTCTCGAGGGCATCGGTTTCGAGCCGCTCGAAGCGGTCATCGCGAAGCTTCGGGAGGCCGGGGTCGGGATCGAGCGTGAGGGTGATGGCATCCGCGTGGTCGGTTCGCGTCCGATCCGCCCTGCTGACGTGATCACGCTGCCGCACCCCGGATTCCCAACCGACATGCAGGCGCAGTTCATGATGCTGATGTGTCTCGCCAAGGGGACGAGCCGCATCACGGAGACGGTGTTCGAGAACCGGTTCATGCACGTTTCGGAACTGAACCGCATGGGCGCCAAGATCCAAGTCAACGGCAGGACGGCGACCGTACATGGTGTCGACAGGCTCGAGGGTGCCGAGGTGATGGCCACCGACCTTCGAGCCAGCGCATCACTGGTGGTGGCGGGCTTGGTTGCCGAAGGTACGACCTACGTTCGACGGGTGTATCACCTCGATCGAGGCTATGAGCACATCGAGGAGAAGCTGGTCCCGCTAGGGGCTCAGATCGAGCGAGTATCTGGCAATGCCTAAACGCAACCGAGACAACATCGTCATTGCGGTCCCCAAAGGCCGCGTCCTCGAACAGTTGAGCGGAAGGCTCGAAGAGGCTGGCATCTCGACCAGTGCGCTCACCGCGAAAAGCCGCAAGCTGGTCCGCGAAGACAAAGAGTCCGGGCTCAGCTACCTGCTGCTCAAGCCCGACGACGTGCCCACGTACGTCGAGTACGGCGCCGCCGATCTCGGTATCGTAGGCCGCGACGTCTTGATGGAGCGCGACTACGACGTCTTTGCCCCCGTAGACCTCGCCATCGGCAAGTGCGAGATGATGGTCTGCGGCCGTCCAAACGAACCGATCGTAGGCAAGGGAGAACGCCCGCTCCGCGTAGCCACGAAGTTCCCCCACATTGCCGAACAATACTTCCGATCCAAAGGCACCCCCGTCGATCTGATCTTCTGTCAGGGCTCCGTCGAGCTCGCTCCGTTGACGGGCCTCGCCGATGTCATCGTCGACTTGGTGGAGACGGGGGAAACCCTCCGCCAGAACGGCCTGGTCCCCTTGGAGAAAATCGCCGAGATCAGCTCGGTGGTCATCGCCAACCGCGCCGCCCTCAAGCTCCGCCGCCAAGCGATCCAGCCCATCCTAGACGCCCTTCGCCGGTAGACCGTACGATGCTCCGCCTGCGTACCGCCACCGACCCTGCTTGGATCGACGTCGTCCTCGGCGACTTCGATGCCTTCCTGATCGACCACGCCGCCTGTGAGCGAAAGGCTTCCGCCACGGCGTTGAAGCTCGTCGCCCACTACTCGGACCGCACGGTCCTAGTGCGCGAGCTGATCCCCTTCGCCCAGGAGGAGCTCGAACACTACGCCCAGGTGATGGACATCATTCTCGACCGCGGGCTGTCGACCCAGGCCGATGAGAAAGATCCGTACGTGGGTGCGCTGATGAAGTTGATCAAGCGCGGCCCCGAGCAGTTCTTTCTCGACCGGTTAGCGTTTCGGGCTGGTCGCAGAGGGGCTCGAGCCGGGGCCGTTGAAGGACTTTTACGTCGAGATCACGCGGTCTGAAGCACGGCATCATGGGGTGTTCGTTCGGCTAGCGCGGGAGTACTTTCCAACGGAGCGAGTAGAGCAGCGGTTGGATGAGTTGCTAGAAGGTGAGGCACAGATTGTCGACGGCTTGCCGCTGAGACCAGCCGTGCATTAGGCCAGCGCCAGCCCCAGTGTCAGAGCCGCTTCCGGTACATCACGCGGATCTCCCGAAAGCCCAGCGCATCATGCGCTCGACGCGCCCCCTCGTTCCCCGACCAGGTCGCCGACTCGATCACCTCGCACCCCGCCGCCGCAAAGCGCTCCTCGATCTTCAGAAGCAACAAGGCCCCCGCACCAGACCCGCGCGACCCAGGGGCAACATACCAATCCTCTACAACGCCTCTGCGCGGCAAC
>JAFDFW010000437.1 GCA_019309605.1 Deltaproteobacteria bacterium
CAGCTCGGCTTCCATTCCAATCTAGCGTTGCAAGAGCGGTCGCAAGGCCTTGAAGTCGGCTAGACGTCGTAGGCGCGTTGGCACTCGAGACAAAACGGCGCCTCGGGCTTGGCGGACAGGCGAGGGTAGCCAATCGGCTCTTCGCATTCACGGCAGAGCCCGTACTCACCCCGGTCAAAGCTCGACAGGGCTGATTTGCATTGCGTCAGACGAAGCTGAGCCTTCTGCCGCGTGGCCTTGGCCATCGCCTGTTGCTGCATCGCGTCCATCCGCGACAAGCGCCCAACGGAGCTCTGGTCGAGCACCACCGGTGCAGCCGAGCCTGCGCTCGTCAGCAACGCACCCTCGAGCTCGGCGACGAGCTGCACGAGCTGCGCCCGAAGGGTCTCGACCTGTTCATCGGAAAGCTCTTCCATGTTCCTCGGAGCATGGTAGCCCAATCGGCTTAGTCGCCTAGGTGATCGCGTCGATCACGCGGTGATGGAACTCCAGCCGAACCACTCTCATCGGCGACAGATTAACAGATACTTCCCACGCCAACTTCCCAAAGCATTCCGATCACTTCCACCCCTAACTGATCGGCATTGCGTTTGTTCTGACTGTCTCTGTCTCTAGCTATGGCTTTTCAGTTGGCAAGACAATCGTATTTTGGACGCCCGCAAGCTTGTGTTCTATCGCAGCATCGAGCAGAGGGTTGAGAGGGAATGCAGTGAGAAACGCATCGCGGCTGGCGTAACGATGTAGAACCGCAGTCCCACACACACCCTGAACAGGAGGAAATCTCATGCCTGGACCCGCCGTGCTCGTCGAGAAGGACGGGGCGATCCTGACCGTTACCCTGAATCGCCCTGAGAAGAAGAACGCTGTCAACTGCGAGGCGATGTGCCGTCTCTATGACGCTTGGCTCCAGCTTGACGCCGACGATGATCTCCGTGTCGCCATCCTCACGGGCAAAGGAGACACCTTCTGCGCCGGAATGGATCTCGAGGAGATCACGAAGCTCACCGCAGGAGAGCTCGACAACGAGTGGATGGAGCGCGCCATGAATGAGCCGCCGTTGATCATGGGTGCCTGGCTGAAGACCTACCGCCCAAAGAAGCCCGTGATCCTAGCCGCCGAAGGGTTTGCGCGTGCGGGCGGTACCGAGATTCTGCAGGGCACTGACATCCGCGTGGCCGGTGAGAGCACCAAGTTCGGCGTCACCGAGGTGCAGCGTGGGCTCTTTCCGATGGCAGGCTCGGTCGTGCGGTTGCGCCGTCAGATCCCATACGCGATTGCGGCCGAGATACTCCTCGTGGGCGACGACTTCACGGCGGCGCGGGCCTTCGATCTGGGGTTGATCAATCACGTCGTGCCCGATGGTCAGGCCGTCGCCAAGGCCCGGGAGATCGCCCAGCGCATCGCCGAGAACGGCCCCCTCGCCGTGAGAGCCATCCTGGCGACCCTGCGTGAGACCGACATGCTCCCCGAGGAAAAGGCCTTCGAGATCGAAACCGGCTACGGCATGCCGGTGCTGACGTCCAAGGACGCGGTCGAGGGACCGCGCGCCTTTCTGGAAAAGCGCAAACCGGTCTTCAAGGGTCACTGAGCCCCGATGAGCCAAGCTCTCCGAACCCGACGCGGCGTTCTGCGAAAAATGCTCGCAGCGCTCCTGGGGCTCGTCGGGCTCGTGCTGCTTTCCGGCGCCGTCGTGCTGACGGCGAACTGGGCCGCGTTTGGCAAGCGGGCCGAAGGGGAGCGCCGCGCGGCCAGTGCTTTTCCCTGCGTTTTTCGCGCAATCGCACGGGAGCGCTGAACTAGCCGCCGTCGATGGCAATCTCGTCCACAGGGGACGAGATGCTCGGTCGCCTAAGTGATCGAGTCGATCAGGCCCCATTCGAGCGCGGTAGGGGCCGTGATGCGTTTGGCCGAGAGGCAGAGGTAGGCCGTGCGCTGGCGCCCGATGCGGCGCAGGACGCTGACCGTTCCCCCCGCGCCCGGGATCAGGCCCATGTTGATTTCCGGGAGCTGGAAGAAGGTCTTTTCGGCAGCGACGATACGGTGCGCAAAGGCCGGCAGCTCGATCCCCGAACCGATGCAGGCTCCGTGCACGTGACACTCGACCCGGGAGGTCTGCTCGTGGATCAAGAGGCCAACATGGCGGGTGGAGCGAACCAGATGTGCACGGGCCGGGTCCTCTGCGAGGCCGAATTCCTCCAAAGCCCCACCCGTGCAAAAGAAGCGACCCACACCTGAAATGATCGCTTTCGTAAGCCGCGGATCCGCGGCCAGCACTTGTAGCCCTTCGCTAAGACCATCGCGCATCTCCATTGAAAGCGCATTGCCCTGCTCCGGCCTGCTGAGAAACAGCTTCAGCACGTCTCCCTCGCGGCTGAGCCGGACGGCCGGGTCGGGGGACGGGCTGCGTTCTGGGCTCTGGCCCCGCTCTTTCAGATGGGCGTGGAACTCAGCGCTTCCCTGAAGGGTCGCGAAGGCGAGCGACTCCGCGAGAAGCCCGTTCGGAACGCTGGTCTGTTCGTTGTGACGTAGCAGTTGAACCAGGGTGGTGGCCGCCAGCGGCTGGGCCTCGATGTTTCGAATCAGAGGCCTGGCGTCCTGCAGGCGTTCCAGCAGCACATCGGTTGCGCCAGCGAGAGCTGCGTCCGCGCCTCCGACGCCGATAACCGGGCAGGGAAGAGAGCCCAGCTGATCCCCGAGGTCTGCCAGTCCAGCCGAAGCAGCCGACGCACATTCGTCCAAGTCCAGAAGAACGAACGGCACGCCGACGAGGGGGGAAAACGCTTCTCGCCCGCCGGGCGAAGAGAGGCGCTCGAGAAGATCGGCGCTACTGATCGTCTTCAGCGGACTGGGCATCATACTCTTCCAGCAGCTGCGCTCTGGCCTCCGCTTCCTTCTTGCGGATGTCCCAGAACGTAGCCTTGCGTTTTTCGACAAAGGCGGTCCCGCCCTCTTTGCCTTCGGGCATGTCGAACCAGTCGGGGTACATCCCCGCGGAGATGATGCAGGACTCCTTGTAGCCATCCATTTCTTGATCGAAGGATGCCTTGAGAACCTCCAGGCAGCCGGGGCTGAGGGCCAACATCTCGGCGCACCACTTGTCGACTTCGGCCTCCAGGTCCGCTAGCGGCACGACCGTGTTCACCAGCCCGATCTTCTCTGCCTCTGCGGCCGGGTACTTGCGGCACAGCATCCACATTTCCCGCGCCTTCTTAGCTCCCACCACCTTCGTGAGATACGGCACGAAGAAGCCGTCCGCGGGCGACGAGAC
>JAFDFW010000438.1 GCA_019309605.1 Deltaproteobacteria bacterium
GGGGACATCGTCGCCCGCGTTGGGGGGCGTTCGATCGGCGCGCCTGAGGTAGAGGACCGCATGGCAGCCGAGGAGGTCGGCGCGGAGGCTGCGCTCGAGCTGATAACTGGCGAGGCACTCTTGGTTCAAGAAGCGGAGCGTCTCGGATTCACCGAGGATCGGGAGGACGAGCGCAGTATCGAACGGCTGATGGTGCGCACGATGCTCCACGAGCTGGAAAAGGAGAGCACGCCGGAGTCGGTTTCTGAGGAAGAGCTTCAGAAGGCCTACGCTCTCCATACCAGCAGCTTCCGGGTTCCTGAGCGTCGTCGCTCATGGCACATACTGGTCGAGGAGCAGAGCGAAGCTGCGGAAGCCCTCGCTGAGTCGATCCTGAGCGAGATGCGAGCAGCCAACGACCCCAGAACGGTTTACGATCGTTACGCGGATGGCGGGCCGGAAGGCCTGAAACTCGAGGTCATGGTCGAGGACCTGCCGGAGATCACCAAAACGGTGAAGCTGAAGAAGCCCTACAAGGACGCGGTCTTTGCCGCAGAATCTGAGGGACCTCTCAAGAAGGCTGTGAAGACTTCATACGGCTGGCACGCCATCGTCGTGGACGAGATCCTGCCCGAAGAGCTGCGCACTATCGATGAAGTCGAAGGCGAAATCCGGCAGCAGCTGAGCCAGACGAAGCGATTCGCCAAGATAGTCGGGATCGTACAGAGTCTCGAAGCGCAGGGGCTGGTTCGCTACAACGAGCAGGGCGTTGACCGGCTGCTCTCGATGTCTGGCCTGCCCGAACACGCCCAGTGAGCAGGCCGCTTCGGAACCTGGCGGCGCGAAGCCAGTTTCGCTAGCATGAAACCTCGATGGTGGACCGCATAGGGGAGCAGTTGGGGGCCTACATGGTGCTCGCCCACGTCGCCGATGGATCCATGGGCTCGGTTTACGAAGCCAGGCATCGTGAGACCGGTGAACGGGTCGCAGTCAAGGTGCTTCACTCCGAGGTTGCGCGCGACCCGATTGCTGTCCAGCGCTTCGGGCGGGAGTACGAAACCGCAAAGTCGCTGCGCCACGGCCACATCGTCGAGGCGCGCGATTTCGGTCAGACGGTCGGCGGCGCTCAGTTCATGACGATGGAGTTCCTCGAAGGCGAGGAGCTCAGCTTGCTTGTGGAGCGTGAAGGACCGATGCGACCAGCGCGCGCCGTCCGCGTCGTCTGCCAAATCGCCCTCGCGCTGCATCATGCGCACGACCACGGAGTGATTCACCGTGACCTCAAACCGGACAACATTTTCGTGTGTGCGGGCACCGACGGCGACGAGATTCGCATCCTCGACTTCGGCTCGGTCAAGCTCCAGGCTGCGTCTGCACCCAAGCTGACCGCGCTCGGCACGACACTGGGGTCCCCGTATTACATGTCGCCCGAGCAAGCGACAGGGAAGCTTGACCTCGATTCGCGTACTGATGTGTTCGCGCTAGCTGCGATCATGCACGAAGTGGCTACCGGCCAGGTCGCCTTCCCTGGGGAAAACGTCGCCGCGATCCTGATGAAAATCGTCGGAGAGGAGCCGCCGCCGGTGAGCGCTTCCAATCCAAGCTACCCCTGGTCCTTCGACGACGTCGTCAAAAAGGGTCTCAGTAAGGACAAGGTCAGACGCTTCGGAAGCGCTATCGATCTTGCCGAAGCCATGTTGCGAGCGCTCGATCTCGACTCCACCGTCGAACGCTGGGCAAGCACGCCCGCGTCCGAGATCGAACGGGCTCTGGAACGGGCACCTGAAGCCCCCGTAGTGGAATCGATCCCGCCGTTCGCCTACCCGAGCAGCATCCCCGTCGCGCCGCCCAGGCTAGGCAACCGGACCGCCACGATGGCGATTGGATTCGCATTCGCCGCTGCGCTGGTCGCTGGCCTATGGCTCATCTTGCTCTGAACGTCATTCGACGGCCTGGAGCAACCGGCCTCGAACCTCGTATACCTGAGGCGGATGTGCCGGCGTGCGCTCGGGCGAGAACGAGTCGACCGACGTCACCGGCGTCACGCCGGAGCCGCTCTTCAAGGCATCAATGAGTGCCTGACGGGTTTGGTGTCCCTGGCGGAGGGTCGCCGAAATCATGCGATAGGCGTCGTAGCCATAGGCAGCAAACATCTGCGGAGGCCTGCCGTACCGGGTTTCGTAGGCGATGCGGAAATGCTGATGGACGGTCGCTTCCGATGCTCCGTAGAAAGGCAGCGCGACGAGCGCGCCCTGAAGATAGCGTTGGGCGCGGCTGACGAGCTTGGGTGACCAGCTTGGGCTCGGGAGAAGGAAGTGCACCTCTCGCTCGGCATGCTCGGGTAGGGCGCCGCCGGCGATGCTCCATGCGCCCTCCGCCGCGAATGTCGGGGCGATGAGCGCCACTTGATCGGCAACATCGGCGAAGAGCACCACGTCGCAAGTCGTGGCCAGGACGGTTCGTACGTACTCCACGAACGACTTGGTGCCCGGCGGATAGGCTACGCCCTCGCAGTAGACTCCTCCAGCTGCAGCCACCTCCTGGTCGAACAGGCGCTCCATGGTGCGCCCGTAGCCATGGTCCGGATAGAGGATCACAAACCTCGATAGTCCTCGCGCTCGAGCTTTGCCCACCAACGCCATGAGCTCGTCACGCGGGCTGTAGAGAAATCGAAAGACCTGCTCTCCTGCGCTCGTCGTCTCCTCCGATGCGGAGAAACTCAGTAACGGTACCCCTGCGCGTCGGGTCGATTGCGCCGCCGCCTCGGTCGTTCGGCTCCCAACAGGGCCGAGCACCGCAACGACGCGCTGGTCGCCGATGAGCGAGTCAACCGCTGCGGTCGCCGTCAATGGGTCACCGGCGGTGTCTTCTACGACGAGCTCCGGACCGCCTTCGTCGAGCGCGGCGAGCTGCATGCCCTGCAAGAGCTGGCGGCCGACTTCCCGTCCGCGCCCGCTCAGCGGAAGCAGAGCCCCGACGACATACGGATTGCCGTGCAGGAACTCGTCGCCCCGCGCGACCAAGATGGTCACCTCGGGGTCCTCGATGGCCGCGCTCGCGCGTAGCGCATCCGAGGCGCGAACCACCCAGTCCGCGTCCTGGGTGTCGAGCGCGTGATTCAGCAGCCGCATCGAAACGGCGACCTGCGGCAGGGCGCCCGCACGAAGCTCCTCGAACAACGCCGCAGCTTCCTCGATCGTGAGCTTCTGCACGAGCAGGTCGAGCACGGCGTCCACGCGCAACGGGTCTGGCGGAGCGCCCCCTCGCTCCACGAGCCCATCGAGCACC
>JAFDFW010000439.1 GCA_019309605.1 Deltaproteobacteria bacterium
AGAGAGCCCCTGGGGTGCGACCCGCGCCGAGCAGTGCCGCCGGAAGGCCCAACCCACGATGTCGTCGAAGGCGAGGAAGGCGTTCGATGAGGGCGTGCGCGCGGCGGCGCGTAACGACCGTACGGCGGCAGAAGCGAGCTTCCAGACGGCGCTCGATAGGGACGCCAACGCGTACCCGGCGCTGTACAATCTCGGCGTGCTGGCCGACCGCCAAGGCAACGAGCAGGATGCGACGAGCTACTACCAGCGCGCACTACGATTGCTTCCCGACTACGAGCCAGCGGTGCGCGGCATCTCGACCATCCAGATCCGTCGGAACCAAGTTCGACGGTCGAGCCGCTCGCCAACGAGTACCGCGCTAATCTCGAGATACAGGCGTTGTACGCCGAAGTGTTGGTCGAGGCCCGACGCTTCGACGAGGCATGGATGGCCGCGAGGCGCGCGCTCAAGTGCGACGAGCGGTTCGTGCCGGCACTGATCGCACTGGTGAAGGCCAGCCGGGTGCAGGGCCGGGACGAGCTCGCAGACTCGATCCTCGAGCAAGCCATGGAAGTCGATCCTGATGTCGCTGAACTTCACTTCCTACGCGGCGAGAAACTCGAAGCCGAGCCGGGACAACTCCGCGAGGCGATGGCGGCGTACGAGCGGGCCATTCAACTCCGCCCCAGCTACGCAGAGGCGCGGATGGCGCTCGGTATCCAGCTCCTTGCGGGCGGCAACTATCCCGCCGCGCTCTCGCACTTTCAAGCGGCGGAGCGCCTCGTTCCGACCCTCCCTGCGATCCACGTGAACCTCGGCGACGCGTACCGGGCGACCCAAGAGTGGACCGAAGCGCAGCGCGCATACCGTCGAGCGCTCGCGCTACAGTCAAAGCTACCTGAGGCGCACTACGGCCTGGGCCTGCTCTTCCTCACTGCGGCCGGAGATTTCCCAGGCCTCGACGAGCTCTCGGCGTATGAGAAGGCCGTTAACGAGTTCAAGACCTATCGTGGAGAAATGGGGCCTCGCCTGGCCAAGGACGACCAGTCGGAGGAATACCTTCGAGACTTGGATCGAATGATCAAACGGGCCCGACGACGGATCGAACGAGAACAGGGAGGCGCCACATGAAACGATGGGCTTCAACCGTGCTGCTTGCGGTGCTTTTCGTCGCTGTGTCCTCGGTCGCCGCGTTCGCGCAAGGCGCCAAGAAACGCCAACCACGGATCATCCAACTCGAAGAAATCGTCATCGAGGGCCGAGTGCAGAAACCCAACGCATTTTACATCCTCAACCGATCCAACTTGGGTTATGAAGTTCTCGAGCTTCGCACGAGCTTCCTCCGCAAGGTCGTCCGCAGCGTACAGAAGGAACCGTTCTAATGGCGCAACCGCAGACTCCGAGGCCGGCATCGCGTCCTGGCGCCATGACGATGGAGATGCAGGCCGTCCGGACCAAGTACTCGGGCCCAAAGGTCCTTCGCATCGGTCTATTTCGGGACAAGAAGATCGTCGAGGAGCGCATCGTGCGCCAACGGGAGACCATTTCCATAGGAACGGCCGCCAAGAACCACCTCATCCTCAAGTCGGGGACGCTGCCCGCGAAGCTCGAGTCGCGCTTCGAGCTCTTCCAACTCGTCGGTGACGACTACATCTTGAACTTCACCGGGGATATGTCCGGCAAGGTCGCGCTGCCGGGGGGCGTGCAGAAGCTCGAGCACCTCCGTGAAACCGGCGCGGCGCGAAACGCCGGAACCCACTATCAGATCAAGCTCGCAGACACGTCACGCGGGAACATCCGAATCGGGGACTTCACAGTCTTCTTCGAGTTCGTCTCCGCGCCTCCGATCACGCCTAAGCCGCAGCTTCCGGCGGCCGTTCAGCGCGGGTTCGTCAAGAACATCGACTGGACATTCACGACCTGGGTCATCTTCTCGTACATGGTGTTCTTCGGGTTCATCATCTACATGGAGAACGCCGATTGGGAAGTCGACACGGGCGTCCAAGAGGTGCCCGAAAGCCTCGCGCGCTTGGTCTTCGAAGCGCCAGTGGAGCCCCCTACGGTCGAAGAAGAGCTAGAGGAAGGCGAGTCCGAAGAGGAAAAGGAAGAGACGAAGGCCAAAGCGCCCGACAAGAAGCCGGCCAAGGCCGAGGAAAAGGAGCCAGCAGGCGGAGCGGAGCCTGCTGAAGCTGCCGAAGGCCGCGCGCGTATCGTACAAGAGGCCGCCGCACAGGCCGAGGCGATGCTGCTGGGCGCACTGGGCGGAGAGGATGGTGCGCTCGGCGACGTGCTCGCCGGAGGCGCCGTGACGGGGAACGCGGCTGACGTCTTGGCGCAGGCCTCGGGGGTCGGGGTCGCGTCCAAGAGCGAGGCGGGCACTCTACGCACGCGTAGCGGCGGGGGCAGCGGGCAGAAGGCAGGTTTGGGCTCCTTGAAGAAGAGCCAAGGCGCCGGCAAAGCCGCCACTGAAGGCCAAGTCGTCAAGGAGCGCGAGGTCCGTGGCAACGTCGGCGTCAGCCGTGGAGGCGACGTCGGAGGCAGCGGGGAATTCGACGCGGGGCTCGTACAGCGGCAAATAAAACAACGCCTCAAGTCGATCACCCGCTGCTACGAGTCTGAGCTGCGGAGGAATCCGAGCCTGTCCGGCAAGGTGACGGTGACCTTCACCATCCAGGAACGAGGCAACGTGACCGATGCCAAGGCGACTGAGAATACGACCGGTAGCCCGGCCGTCGCCGACTGCGTGACCAGGACGATCAGTCGCTTCCGCTTCAACCCGGGCCCCGACGGAGGCAGCGTGACGTTCCGTTATCCCTTTGTTTTCCAGCCTCAGAATTAGCGTCGCCGTGATCACACTATTCCTGCTTAACTGTATTATGCATCCATTGACACGTGTATTGCGCGGCGTATAGTCGCTGCAAGTTTAGGAGATTGTTGATGTTTAGACGGATGGGGACCGTAACACACACGCTCCTGGCCGCTTTGGTGGTCGGCGGCGGCCTAGGGTACGCCGTAGCTCAGGAAGGCAGCGACTCGACGGTCGACGTGGTCAAGGTCGAACCGATGGGTGCTTCCGCCGAGCGGGAAACCTTGTCGCCGGCCGCACAGGCCAAGGCCGCAGAAGCTGCCGTGGCCAACGCCACGGCAAGCTGTGGCGCTCAGTCGCAAGCGCTTCAAAGCGCCAAGCGCGAGAAGGACATCATCCGAGCGACTTGCTTGGACGACAAGCTCAGCCAGTGCACCGCCAACCTCCAGAACATCAGGCGCCGAGAGGCGGCGATGAACGAGGCTATCGCCGAAGGCGACACGGGCCGTAGCAGCCACGAGTTCACCGTGATCGGCGTGCTCTCGCAGAAGTTCAAGATGCTGGCCCAGGCTGCCAACCAGTGCGTCGGCCAGGATCTATTCGACACCGGCGACACCCAGGTGAAAGAAGAGGTCGACCTCTTTGCGCCGGATGAAGATCCGGCAGTGATCACGCCGGTCTCCCATACATCCCCCCGCCCGTCAGTGGAGTGAACTAGCTGGCGGAATGGTGTTGGCATGCGCGGGGGGGGGTAAGGGAACATGTGCTACGGCTCGAAGTTAGAGCCTGCTCTGGCTTTGCTGGCTGGGTTCGTAGCGTTCTTGTGCTCCGCGTTGCCACCAGCAACCGCTGGCGCGCAGGGTGGCGGCATCGATCGTGGTCCCGCGGAGGGTCCCGGCTTCAAAGCTGGACGGCTCGTCTTGCACCCGGGCCTGGCGCTCGAAGGCGGCTACGACTCGAACGTCTTCCTCGAAGACGCAGACGAAACTGACTCGTTCATCCTGCGGCTCACTGGATATCTCGACGTCGCCACCGAGGGGACCGAACGGCAGAGCCAGGGCGAGACGAACAAGGCCGAACCGCAGAAGATCCAGTTCCGAGGGGGCCTCGGCGCCAGCTACTATCACTTCTCCACCGAACGCCTCCACGACAACGTCGGTGCGGATGCACACGTTGATTTCGCCTACAATCCGTCTCCGGTGTTCTCATTGGAAGTCCGCGACACGTTTCGACGCACGGTGCGCCCGTTTTCCAACCCCAACACCGTGGACGGCACGTCGTTCAGCTACGGCCTCAACCACAACCTTGCGGCGCTCGATCTGGTAGGCCGCAGCAAGAGCAAGGTGCTCGAGGGCCGGGTTGGGTACAGCCATGCCCTGGAGTTCTTCGACGCAGAGGTCTACCAGTACGGAAACAACATGACTCATCGGGTACCGGCCTCACTGAGTTGGCGG
>JAFDFW010000440.1 GCA_019309605.1 Deltaproteobacteria bacterium
CGTTTCCGGGCATACGGGGAGCGCGCGTTGATCTTGTCCTCGAGGTCGCCGACCGTGATCGTCTCACTGCCGACCCTGGCGAAGACCTTTGCGCGAGGGACCTCGTCCGCGCTAGTGGGAGCGTCCTCCGCGAGCACCTGCACCGCGAAGGAGCCAATCAGAACGAGGGAAATCAACGAAATTCGCCGCATGGGCCGGCAGCGTTTCACGCGCTCCAGACACGGTCAAGGCCCGTGGTCGGCGAAGAATGAGGTGAGCTCCGCGGCGAGGGCGTGCGGCTCGAACCAGTGAATCATGTGTCCGACGTCCGGGATTTCGACGAAGCGATGGTGCTCGAGCTTGGCCATCCGCTCCTGTTCATCTTGGAGGCGGAAGCCCCGCTCGCCGGCGACGACGAGGGTAGGCGCCGAAATCGCCTCGAGGAGCTTGCCGAACACGTCGGCTTGGAAGGGCCGGGGCGCCCAGGTCTTGTGCAATGGATCGAACGTCCATTGGAGCCCGCCATCGACGGCCTTCGTGCTCTTGCTGGCGAGAAACAAAGCGAGCTCCTCAGACAGCTCCGGGTTCTGAACGCGCATCCGTCTCAACACGGTTCGTTCGCTGTCCATCGGCTTCGAGGTCTTGCCTCGAACCTTGGCGACACCGTCGAGCCATGCGCGCAGCCGTGTAGCTGGATCACGGGGTTCCAGCTCGGGAGGACCGAGACCTTCGACGAGTGCCAAGGAGCGAAGCTTCTCCGGGCGGGCCGCCGCGTACATCACGCAAGCCGGTCCGCCCATCGAGTGTCCGACGAGATGGACGGGTTGGTCGCTGAGCTGCGGGAGCAACTCGTCGAGATCGAGAATGTAGTCGGGGAAGTGGTAGTAGCCGCCGGCGCCGGTCCATTCGGTTTGACCGTGACCTCGCCAATCGAAGGATGCGACACCGTGCCCGGCCGCCACCAGATCGCGCGCGACAGCGTCGAAGCTCCATCCGATGTCGAGGAGGCCGTGGCACAACACCACATCTACGGGGCGGTCGCCCCAACGAATGACGTGATGCGCAAGACCGTTCGCGGTGAGCTTCTGCTCGGCCACCGCGCTCACTGCGCCTGGCCTTCGAACCTGTGCGGGGAAAGTGCTTGCGTCTGTCTCGATGGGGGCTTGCCGGCCATGGCGTCGGAGATGAGCTCGGCGGTCACCGGGGCCAGCAGGATCCCGTTTCGATAGTGCCCACTCGCCAGAAACAAACCATCGATTCGAGTTTCGCCGACCAGGGGCAGCCCGTCCGGTGTCCCCGGACGGAAGCTCGACCAGTGCTCTTCGATCGCAGCAGAGCGAAGCGCGGGCGCGAGCCGGATCGCCTTGTCGATGACGTCGGCCATGCCTCCGAACGTGATCCCTCGTTCGAAGCCCACGCGCTCCATCGTCGAGCCGCAAAGCACGCGGCCGTCCGGACGCGTGACCACGTAGCCTCCAGCCCCAAAAACGATGCGTCGAAAGATCGGCGGACGGGTGTGCGTTGCGATCATTTGACCGCGCACCGGGTAGATCGTCTCGGAGTCGAAAGGCAGCCCAGGAATCAGTGTCGTCCAGCTTCCCGCCGCGACGACTACACGCTCCGCTTCAACAACCTCGTCGCCGAGCTGCACGCCGCGCACGCGCCCGCCTTCTACATTCACGGCACGGACGGTGGAACCGCTTCGAAACGTTGCGCCTTCCCGCTCGGCGCCCAGGGCCACCGCCGAAAGCAGCTTTTTCGGCTCGACCTGGGCGTCCTCCGAAATACTCAGCGCGCCCACGGCTTCGGGATTGGCCGCCGGCTCCTCGTGCTGGAGGTCTTCGGGGCTCCAACGATCGCAGCGAACACCGTGAACCTCGAGGCTCGAGGCCTGTCCGTCGAGCTCTGCGAGCTCCTCGTCGTTGAACGCGACTTTGACGACGCCACAACGCCGGAACCCGACGTCGATGCCGAAGAGCTCGTCGAGCTCATCTGCGAGCTCTGCGTGAAGCTCTCGGCTCCGTCGCCCGAGCTGAAGCGCCAACGCGTCCCCGAACGATTCGACCGTGGGTCCGAGAATCCCCGCTGCCGCTGAAGACGCCTCAGCCCCAGGGATGCTCCGTTCGAGAACCACAACGCGGGCCCCATCCTTGGCAAGGCGATAGGCCACACTGCAACCCATCAAGCCGCCCCCGACTACGATCACATCGGCGTGCATTGCGGGAAAATACTCCGTCCGCGGGTGGCGGCAAGCGCCTAGCCGAAGATGTCGCGATACGTGACGAGGATCATGACCCCCAGCAGGAAGACAATTCCAAACGCGTGGACCGCCATCTCAAAGCGCTCGTTCGCGCGCCGTCGCGTGATCGCCTCGTAGCCGAGGAAGATCAGCCGTCCTCCGTCGAGCGCGGGCATTGGCAAGAGGTTGAACATGCCGAGCGCCACGGAGATGAACATCAAGATCCACAGGAACGCGGGTGCGCCGGCCTGCGCGGCTTCGGCGACCATCTTGCCCATCATGACGGGGCCCCCGATGCCTTCTGTGCTGCGCCGTTTGACCATGTCGGCGAGGCCGTTCAGCTGCGCCATCGTCAGTTGATAGGGCAGCACCATCGACAGCTTTGCGGAGTCCCAGGCGCCCAGGTTTTCGTAGAGTCGAATCAATTTGGCGCCTACGCCGATTTGGCCTCGGCCCCCGTGGTCGGCTGGAGTGATGGTGATCGGCGGCAGCGCCTGACCTCCACGCTCGATGACATAGACGGTGGGCTCGCCGGCGCGGGGGGCGGTTTCGTCGATCAACTCGGAGACGTCATTGATCTTCTTACCGTTCGCCATGGCAATGACGTCGCCCTCTTGGAGGCCTGCTTGCGCGGCCGGCGAGTCGGGGACCACGTGGCCCACCTGCATTGGCTCGGCGGGCTGCATCGGCGGCAAGGTGTTGGTAACGCCGAGGCCAAAGACGATTGCCGACGCTGTCAGGTAGTTGGCGATCGGCCCAGCGGCAATAGTCGTCACTCGCGCGAACAGGCTCTTGTTCGGGTAGAGCTCAGGGTCGTCGGGGTCGACATCCTCGTTCGGATTCATGCCCGCGATCTGCACGTAGGCGAGGAATGGAATCACTGCGACCTGGAAGACGGTGGGGCTGCCTTTGGGCTGGTAGCGGAACAGCGTCGGACCAAATCCGATGCTGTACTTGAGGACCCGCATGCCGAATGCGCGTGCGGCCAGGTAGTGACCCCCCTCATGAATGATGATCAGCACCGACAGTGCGGCGACGGTAATAAG
>JAFDFW010000053.1 GCA_019309605.1 Deltaproteobacteria bacterium
CAGCACGGAGAAGCGTACGATGCGTACTGCCAACGCGTGCCCCGATTCTTTGGGGGGCGGCGTGGTGCCTCGCGCTAAGCTGCTGCAGACGGAGGAGTCAGTCGCAGCAAGTCTCGCCCCGGAGTCCTTCGCGGCCCAGTGAAACACCCGAAACAGCCCCTGTTTCAGAGCATGTTTTTGCCAGTGATTTTGCCACCCGAGATCAAAGCGAAGTGATCTCGGATGCTTATCAGTGGAGGCGGTGGGAATCGAACCCTAAGCGCAGCGATACGCTAACCCTACGCGGACACTCGGTTTTCCCGCGTATCGCTGTTAGCGGCACCCCAGCGGACCTCTTACTCCAATACCCTCCGGTACCCTGGAATCCTCCTGCTTGCCCTGCGCTCTGGTCACTATGTGGTCACTTGAAAAGACCTCGCAGCGGCTCCGCTCACGGCCGACCCATGTTGCTCCCGTAGGGATGCTCGGGCATTTGCCCGTCGGCGGCCTTGAGCGTGCCGGGCAAGGGCGAGCACGTTCAGCTCTCGGCGGCACAGACGCCCACTCTGGCGGAGCTCAATCCGAGATGCCGAGGGTCGAGCGTGACTCTGCGATCAGGTGGCGCAGCCAGAAGACCTCGTAGTGATTCTCGTCGTTGCTTTCTTCGAGCAGTTTCTCGTAGGCCGCCAGCTGCGCCCGAAGCGCCGGCTCGTTGTTCGGCGACGCCGCGAGGGCGATCTCTGCGAGATGCAAAGCCTCTACCGGCTTGCCACCGTGAGACCCGCCTATGATGAATTCATTCGCAAAATCTGAGCACGCCCGCGTTTCTCGCGAAATCGAGGTCCGTTTCTACGCCGAACTCAACGATTTCCTGCCGCCCGAGAAGCGGCAGCGCGCATTCAATTACGTTTTCACCGGTACACCATCCGTCAAAGACACTATCGAGGCAATCGGCGTCCCTCACACGGAGATCGACGTCATCCTCGTCGAGGACAAGTCGGTCGACTTTGGCCACTTACTGAAAGGCGGTGAGCGGGTGGCCGTCTATCCGATGTTTGAGCGATATGATGTCTCTCCCGTGACGCGGCTTCGACCCGCGCCATTGCGTGTCACCCGATTCATCGCCGATGTACATCTCGGCTCTCTGGCGAGGTATCTGCGTCTGCTCGGTTTCGATACGATCTGGGAACGGGATCTGTCTGATGAGGCCATCGTGCAGACTGCTGTTGATGAGAAGCGAATCATCCTGACTCGGGACAAGGGCATCCTGAAGAATGGACGAGTGACGCACGGGTACTGGTTACGGGCGACTGATCCCAAACTGCAGCTCGAGGAAGTCATTCGCGCGATCGATCTTGCCGACGATGTCAGCCCGTATACGCGCTGCATGGAATGCAACGGTGAGCTGGAATCGGTCAAGCGGTCAGAGGTCGCTCGGTCGGTTCCGCTGCAGGTCTTCCTCGTCTATCGGGACTTCAAGCGCTGCACGAGCTGCCACCGCGTTTACTGGCGGGGCTCGCATCTGAGGCGACTGGACAAGATCGTCGAGAGAGCCAAAAACGCCACGTCCGCCGGGAAGCCGGCTGAAGAGCCATGCGGACGATTGCGTCGCTGATCGCAGTTGTCACAGCCTGTTACGTGCTGTTGGCTGTCTTGCTGTATGTCTTTCAGGAGCGGATGGTATTTCTTGCGGGGCTGCCGGGTCGCGCGCTCGAGGCAACGCCACAGGATGCAGGCTTCGATTATGCTGACGTCAGCCTCGAGACCAGCGACGGAATCTCGCTTCATGGCTGGTATGTCTATGCTCCCGACGCACGCGGAACGGTCCTGTTTCTGCATGGCAACGCCGGCAACATATCGCATCGACTCGACAGCATAGCGGTCTTCCACGAGCTCGGACTCGATACCTTCATCATTGATTACCGTGGCTACGGTCAGAGCCAGGGGAAGCCGAGCGAAGAGGGAACCTACCGGGATGCCGAAGCGGCCTGGGAGTATCTGGTCACTCAGCGCGGCATGGATCCAGCGCGCATCATCGTGTTCGGGCGCTCGATCGGCGGTGGCGTCGCGGCCTGGTTGGCAGCGAGGCGCAAGCCAGCGGCGTTGATCGTCGAATCGAGTTTCACGTCGGCGGCCGACATGGCGGCCCATCTCTACCCGTTTCTGCCTGCGCGGCTCATCTCCCGACTCCGATACCCTGTTGCCGACTACGTCGCAAGCGCCGAGTGTGCGGTTCTCATCGTGCATAGCCGTGACGACGAGATCATCCCGTTCAAGATGGGTAAGGCGCTGTATGAGGCCGCACCGGCGCCGAAGGCGTTTGTGGAGCTCAGGGGCGATCACAACTATGGATTTCTCCTGTCCCGTGATCGTTACTTGCGAGGGCTTGCGACGTTCGTCGCGGATCACTTGGATGTCCAGGACGATGCCCGGGAGCGATGACGCCAGGACACCACGACTTGCGGAGCGCCTCGAGAAACATGTCCGGGTGCTTTCGGAAACCATCGGCGAACGAAACCTGTACTGTCCAACGGCCCTTGCAGATGCCGCGGACTACATCGAGCAGCAATGGCAGGTCATGGAGTACGAGGTGGTACGACAGACCTATGAGTTGCAGGACTGTCGCTGTTCAAACCTGGAAGTAACGCGGCCAGGCAGGCATCGTCCGGAAGAGATCCTGCTGATAGGCGCCCACTACGATTCCGTGTTTGGCAGCCCCGGTGCCAATGACAATGGCAGTGGCGTGGCGGCGCTGCTGGAGATGGCCCGTCATCTCACAAACGTCGAGGTCGATCGCACCGTCAGATTCGTGGCTTTCGTCAACGAAGAGCCACCTTTTTATCTGAGCGGGGAAATGGGCAGCATGAAATACGCCAGGGCCGCCCGCGATCGGGGCGACGACATTCGGCTCATGGTGTCGCTGGAGACGATCGGCTACTACAGCGAACGGCCGGGGAGTCAACAATACCCACCTCTCTTCCGATATTTCTATCCGGACAAGGGCAATTTCATTGCTTTCGTTTCGAATTTACGTTCACGCGGCATGCTGCGCCGATTCGGAGAGGTGTTCAGAGAGCATTCGCAGTTTCCCGTGGAGCAACTCGCAACGTTCTCCTTCATTCCGGGGGTGGCATGGAGCGATCATTCTTCGTTTTGGCGCTGCGGCTATCGGGCTCTGATGGTCACCGATACCGCGTTCTATCGCTACCCGCATTACCACGCAGCGACGGACAGGGCGGATGAACTGGACTACGCGGCCCTGGCGGCCGTGACCGAAGGTCTCGAGCAGGCCGTGATCAGTCTGGCCGTTTCTCCTTGATTTCTTCCATGTACAGAATCAGGGAATCGGTTGTTTCCTTCAGGAGATCGAGTTCCTCCACGGAAAGGTCCTGCAGGTTTTCCAGGTTGTGCTCGATCGTTTCGACGATCTGATTCACCGGGCGCCGCAGCGGCCGCATGAAATAACCCGTAATCGTGGCAACGATGATGCCGAAGAACACGGCCGACCCCGTAACGATCCAAAGGCCGCGAAGATGAGCCGGAGACGACTTCGTTTTCGAGGGCAGCGCGGCGGTTGAAGTTGCAGTAGGGAAGGGTGGACGTAGGCGAGCTACCCAAGGCCGTCCACGGCTCCCGCAGAACGTTGACAAACTCGACGAACTGATGCCGAAACGAGCCGACGATGGCCACTACGTGGTCACTCGTGCGCACGCCAAATCCGCTAACCACAAGCAATCACTTGTCTTAAATAGTGGAGGCGGTGGGAATCGAAAACATCGGATTTCGCGCCGAATCACGCAACTGCGGGTAATCAGGGGAAACCGGATCCTGAGTTAGCGGAAACAAAAGACGGTGAAAAGCACGTTCGGGAAACCGCTTTGCCAACTGGCAAAATCGAACGCGAGACCACGCAGGGAAGGGCGGACGTGGGAGACGTGCCCACCGTCCAGACCCTAGGCATGTTGGCGCGCAAGGTTTTGTCGAGCTCCCGACACGCGGACTCGCGCCGCTTGGCGCGTGCCGTGTTGAGGCTATTGGCACGTTCGACGCACCGGCCGTGATTCAGAGTGGCAAGATCTTCAGGCGCGGATTCTCATCCCCAAGCTCCCGGAGGTTCGGTGTCGTGACGGGGCTTCACGCGGTGTGACTTCGCTGCCTCACCAGTCGGTCCATCGGCCTGCTCGTCGTCGCCGATGGTGCAAGGATTGTGAGTGTGATCACCGAGCGAGACTACTCCCGCAATGTGTTCCTGAAAGGCAAGTCGCCGCCAACGACTCCGGCCCGCGAGGCGATGGACCGAGGCGTAGTGGTCGTTGGTTGCGATGAGACGACCCGCGACTGCATGGCGATCATGACCGGCAAGCGCACCCGGCCTTTGCTCGTCATGAAACGTGGCGAGCTCCTCGGCATCCTATCGATCGGCGATTTGGTGCACAGCATCGTGGTCGAGCAGGAGCTGACGATCGAGCAACTCGAACAATACAACCATCGCGGCTAGTCGCGCGCTCGGCGATCCCACAGCTGGCCTCATAGGCTTGAGGAAGTCGGGTTTCGCCGCAGTCGCCGAGCGGCGACGACCTCGAGCTCGAGACTCAGACGTTCGGCCACCAGGTCGTGCGATCCGCAGCGGTCTCGTATCAGGCACCAGAGCAACGCAGCGAGCTCGTCCCCTCGGAGTGTCTCTCGACCTTCCAGGAACACCTCAGCCAGCTCCGCTGCAGAGCGCTCCGCGTATGGAAGCACCGCATCGTGGAGCGTGCGGTCGACGAGCAGAGCACAGCGTCGCCATATCGTAGGTGATTCGAGCGCCGCGCGCGCGACTAGGCGGTAGAGTGTCGACGGCCACAGTGCGATCGGGGCATCGGCTGGGCAACCTAGGCACCAGGTCGCCGTTTCGGCGTCGAGCACGATGGCCAGCACGAGTCGAAGCACCTCTTCTCGGCCCGCCACAGAGGTCTGATCCTGTAAGGATCTGATATGATGTAACTTTTTAACGTCCGCGTAGGCCATAGTTAGCTGAAAATGAAAATCACTTTCAATAATGTGCCCCACTCCAATCGTTTCGTCAAGGAATAAGCCTCCGCGGGCTTCGGTGAGCGGTCGCATCATGTCTGGTCATGGAGTGACCGCCCAGCAAAGAGGGCTGATGGACGCTGGACACGAGGAAAGATCGCAACGCTGCGAATGCCATGCAATCCTGATCAGAGCTTAATCTAGCCGAAGGGGATGAATGATGAAGAGGCTGTTTCTACTAGTGATGGCGTGTGTGACGCTGGCGGGATGCGGTGACTCGAGTGCTGTGGGTGGTTCCTGCACGACTGCGGAGGATTGCGGAGCCGGCCTGTGCATCGTGAGCGGCAGCTTTCCGGACGGCCTCTGCACGCCGGCTTGCGACGTCGACGACGAGTGCCCCGAAGGGTTCAGTTGTATCTCACGAAGTGGGGGAATCTGCCTGCTGAACTGCACCGGCACGCAAGAATGCGAAGAGCTGCGCGGCGACGCGTGGCAGTGCCGTGAGGAGTCGTTACAGCAGGGCGGGGGCAATCGGCTCGTCTGCATCGGCGACTAAGGCGTAGCCACGCCGTCTCACACGGTTGGCAACTCGGCGCTGTGAGTATCGGGGCTTGCGAGAGCACCGTGCTCCACGCGATCGAGGACACCGCATCCCGCCAGCGCGACCACCGCCGTGGAGAAGAACAAAGCTTCCAAGAACTACCCCCGGGAGGCGTCGGTGCCTAAAGCGCCCGGGCACCGTATAACGACCGCCTTCGAGGCAGTCAACGCGGATGGAGCCTCCGGATGCGAGCGGCGCCGAGCCGCGATGTCCACGAGAAAGTCACGCGAGGTGGCCAGACGAAACCCATCGCACCTCACTCGTCGTGGTGCTCGATCCCGCCGTCGTGTTCCTGGTGGCCGCTTCCACCGTGCGGGGCGAAATAGAGCCACACGCTTCCGGTTCCTTCGAGCGTGAGCACGGAGTGATCAGACTCGTGAATGTGAACCCGATTGTCTCCTACGCCTGACTCCGGGCATGCCCCGTTGAGCGTCTCGTCGGACAAGGTTGTCGTGGAGGTGGCTTTGAGTACGCCAGCTGGCCGTGTGAAGACGCCGTAGTCGGTGTGGTGGGTCGGTACTTCGAGCGCCGCGTACGAGGTCGGTCCCGCCAGCTCGATCGTGACCGGCTCGCCGGCGCGAACTAGCGCGTGCTCGATCGCGTGATCCTTGTCGAGAACCGATTGGACTGTTTCCGCATGATGCTCCGCCTCGGTGCAGGCCTCCTGGGCAAGCGCGTCGTTTGCGCCAGCCACCTGGCTGCTCTCTGTGTCGCCGCAAGCCGAAACAATGACCGCTAGGGCCGCAAAAAAGAAAAGGACTTTCATGTTCATTCTCCGCGGCCGATGTTAAGGTCGACCGCCGCGCGACTCAACGCGACAAGATGTCGCAGCGTCGCGCGGCGGTCCAAGCAAGCGAAGCATTCACGGGACCAGTCGTGCGCTAGCCCTTTCCGCTGTTGCTTCCGCTACGGTCGTCGTCGTCGTGGTCGTCGCCGCCGTGGGGCTTGCAGAAGGAACCGCCGTGCTCGAATTCGCATTCCTCACCGACGGCGCAATCGTAGTCAGACTCGCATTCCATGACGCCGCCGTCGCCGTGGTCATCGTCGTGCGGATCGTCGCCACCATGGGGCTTGCAGAAGGAGCCGCCGTGCTCGAGCTCGCATTCCTCGCCTTGCGGGCAATCGAGGTCGGATTCGCAGTTCATGACACCGTCGTGAACGTCATCGCTGTCATCGTCGCCACCATGGGGCTTGCAGAAGGAGCCGCCGTGCTCGAATTCGCACTCTTCACCCTGCGAGCAGTCGAGATCGGACTCACAGTCTATTTCGCCTCCGCCGTCTCCGTTGTCGTCACCGCCATGGGGCTTGCAGAAGGATTCGCCGTGCTCGAGCTCGCATTCCTCGCCTTGCGGGCAATCGAGATCCGAATCGCACGCCATGCCGCTCCCTTCCGCACTCGAACCCTCGCGTGTGGCGAGCTCGGATGACGCGGCGCTGGTTTCGCCGCACCCTTGAGCGAGTAGGCATCCAATTGCGAGAAGTGACCAGATTGAACTTGCTTTCATCGTGTGCTCCTTGTGACAACGGGCTTGAACTTTGGTGCGCGGAGCCCCAACTGGGCGTCGCATCCCTCAAGTGACCAGGAGCCCGAAAAACGGTTCGGATCCTTACAACTTCATACAAATGAGCCGGGATAGCCGTCTGTGGACACTAGTCTCATAATGGGCGGCTCAATGGCCGTGTCCGAGACAGCGAGCATGCTCGATCGAGAACCGGATGGGCTGCGCGATGAAGAGGAGTCTGTTCCTGGCGATGCAGAGCTCGTGGCGTCACTCCAATTGGGTCACCCTGAAGCGCGCGCGGCGTTCTTCGATGCGTATGGCGAATTCGTGGAACGATTGCTGATTCGTGTGCTGGGGCGGGATTCCGAGATCGAAGACCTTCTCCACGACGTTTTCGTGCAGGCACTTGCGAACATCGGAAAGCTCCGTGATCCGACTCGGCTCCAGGCCTGGCTCGCTCGCATGACGGTATTCGTTGCCCGGGGTGCGCTTCGTCGGCGTCGACGTGGCCGGTGGCTCGTCTTCATGCCCGCCCAGGAGTTGCCCGAACAGAAATCCTCGGCGCCGCCCCCCGAGACCCGCGATCTACTCGACCGCGTCTTTTCGGTGCTGCGCGGCCTCCACCCGAACGACCGAATCGCGTTCTCGCTTCGTTACATCGAAGGCCTCACGCTACCGGAAGCCGCCGAAGCAAGCGGAGTGTCGCTAGCGACGTTCAAGCGATGGTTGAAAAGGTCGGACAAGGCGTTTCTGCTTAGAGCCCAGCGCAACGATCGAGCCCTTTACGACACTCTCCTCGAAACACCGCGATGGGGAACCTCTCATGGATGAGCGCCTCGAACAACTCGGTGCAGAAGTAGCGCGCATTCAAGATGAGGCATTGCCTGACGGGCGTCGCCGGGCCGCGGTTCGTAACAAACTGTTGCAGGCGTCTCGGCCTTCTACGCCACGGGCCTGGCGCTTTCGGCGGCCGGCCATCGGTTTTGCACTGACCTCCGTGGCGCTGGTAGCAATCTTCTTGCTGCGGCCGCTCGAGTCTGAAGTCACTCAGTATCGTGCCGGCGATGCACCCCCTTCGACTCGAGTCGATCAGTGGATCGCCGCTCCCGACACTCGAACGCTTCCCATTGTCTTCAGTGATGGCTCGACGGTGCAGTTGAGCCCCGGGTCTCGGGCACGTGTGCGCCAGCTAAGCGCCACGGGCGCCACCGTCCAGCTCGAGCATGGGGAGGCTACGGTCCATGTGGTGCACCGGGACGAGACTCGCTGGTCCGTCGAAGCAGGACCCTTCGTGGTGAATGTGATCGGAACACGCTTTCGCGTGCAGTGGGAGCCGAGCGAAGAGGCGTTTGGGCTCGAGGTTCTCGCCGGCACGGTTCGATTGAGCGGACCGCGTGGTACACGTCGTGTCACGCGCCACGATGGCGAAGTGCGGACCAATCTTCGACCCCCGGCGCCAGTGATGAAGGAGCCGACCATCGAACCCGCGCCGACGCCTGCGATCGAAACGCCAGAATCCCGCCGCGCGGCGCCTCGCCATCGTGGACCCACGCGCGCCCAACAGCCGTTCACCGAGCCCAAGACCCCCTCCTATCGACCGCCTTCGGGACGGCTCGAGTTGAAGCTCCCACCCAAGACCCCAGACATTGCTCCGGACACGACGCCCCCTACCGCAGCTCCAGTCGTTGCCGAAACGGAGCCCGAGCCGCCTGCGAGCGAAGAGCCGGCGCCTGTTACGGAGCCTGCGTGGAAGGCGCTCGCCGACGAGGGCGCGTACGAGCAGGTGCTTTCCGCTCTTAGCCCAGAGCAGTTCAAGGAGGCGATCTGGCAGGGAGATGAGAGCGATCTCGTCAATCTTGCCGCAGCGGCACGCCGTACCGGGGACGCGCGCGCGAGGTACATCTATAGCGTGGTTCGCTCGCGTTTCTCCGGCACCGATGGCGCAGCGAACGCTGCCTTCATGATTGCGCGGATGGAGTTTCATGCAAATGCGCCGCACGCAGCGGCGACGTGGCTCGAGATCTACCTCCGCGAGCGACCCCATGGCCGCTTTGCGCGAGAGGCCACCGGACGACTCATCGAAGCATACGTGCATGCCGACGATTCGCTCAGCGCAAAGGCTGCCGCGGAGCGTTATCTCGCTCGTTATCCCAACGGTCCTCACGCAGCGCTGGCGCGCTCAGTGCTGCAATGAGGAGGCCCTGGATGATCGTCGTCGTCGTCGTTTGTTGGGCTCGACCATCGGCGCGCGCAGAAACGCACCTAGCTGCCGACGATGGTTCCAGCGCAATCTGTGAGGCGGTGCGTGAGGAGCTTTCATCAATTGAAATCGACGTGTCCGCACCTGTCTCCGAATTGAACGAGAGACGCGCGCGGCGGCGGTCCTTTGCTAGCAATGAGGTCGACGCGTTGGTCGTGTGTCGCTCCGGTCCCAATCGAATCGACGTCTTCTATCCCGATGGGTCGAGGCTGGGCGCGTTTGCTTTCGCTGTTTCTGCCGAAAACGACACGGCCGATGCTCCGGTCTATGTGAGCGAGCGCGTCCGCTCCGAACGCTTCATCGCAGACGTACCCGTAGCCATCCCATTCACGCCAGCGGTGTGGTGGCTTGGAATTGGCGCCGACGCGTTCTTCTCACCCGGCGGAATCGCTCCGCTTGCGTTTGTGAGAGTGGATGTCGGCTACCGCTTCCATCGACATTGGTCAGTTGAAGCTTTCGCGGCGATTCAGCCCTACATGCGGCGCTTGAACGCGGAGGGACTCGAAACCCGGCTGCGCCTGGACCAATTTGGTGCAGGACTTTCCTACCACCCGTTGGTTCGTCCGCGGGTGGATCTCGCCCTTGGCGTGCGTGCAGCGGCTGTTCGGCTGGGTGTTTCGGGAACACGGAATGCCCAGGG
>JAFDFW010000441.1 GCA_019309605.1 Deltaproteobacteria bacterium
CGGATCAGGTCGTCACGCATGCCCGGATAGCTGATCCCGTAGTCGTGCCGATCGATCGAGAACTCCGCGTTCGCAGTGACCTCTCCCGTGCCGGCCTTGATGGTCGCAGGGAAGCTGATCCGCTTGGTCACCCCGTGCAGTGTCAGGTCCCCGCTGATGGTGTGCCCGTCGCCGGTCTTGGTGATCTCTGTCGAGCGAAAGGTTGCGGTCGGGAACTTCGCAACGTCGAAGAAGTCCGGCGACTTCAAATGCTGGGTGAGCTTCTCTTTGTCTGTGTAGAGCGACGCAGTCTGAATGGTGACTTCGATTTTGCTGGTCTCGATCGGGTCGCCGACGTCGACCTTGCCGGCGAAGTCCGTGAAGCCACCAGGCTCGCTCGCCGTGACTTTGGCTCCGACGAACTCGATCTTGCTATTGGAAGGACTGATAGCCGCCGAGGTACCCTGCAGGGACCCTGGCTGTGCGCTCGGGGTCGGCTCCGCCTTGGCTTCGGCCGGCGATTCAACCTCCGCGGCCGTGACCTCAGCGCCGGGATCCTTGCAGCCGGTGGCGAATAGACAAAGTGAGAATAAAATGAACGTTGCGCGCATCGAGCCTCCTCGCGCCGGTCTATGGGCACCGGTTGGATGCGTCAAGGGGGGCATAGCCAATTCAAAGGCCGTGTCCGCACCGCGAGCCAGTCGACATAACATCTAGTACCGCGCAATTCAGACCCCGGAATGGGCCCAATGGGCTAAGAGGCTCCCCTCTATCATGGACGCGGCACAAACCGTCCCGGATTGAGCTCGGAGCCTGGGTATCAAAGGTGTCGCGGCCGTACGGCCTGTTCTTTTTCCTAGGGTTTTTGGCCAATCTCAGTCCTGGAATAGTCCCTGGGAAGGTTTCGTTGGATGAAATCGCGCGTGCTACCCTGGAAACCGATGAGCAAGACGCGTAGCGACGGCTGGGAGCGACACGAAGCGGAGCAGCGCATTGCGTGGCTGAAGCTGACGCCAGCGACAACGAGATGCGAAACAACACGATCGGCGCGGCCATCCTGCTCCTGCCGGACATCTACGACAACAAAGACAGCGCCAAGCGAATCGATCTCGTGAACAACTGGATCCGCGACAACAACAAGCCGAACACTGCCAGGCCAGGTTCCATCCTCTCCTTCATCCCGAGGGGACAGGGCATCCTTTACGTGGGGGTGGACGAGTCAGTGGCTTCGGGGAATCTAGTCGAGGATAACGACTTCATTGGGATTGCCGTCGTCGACTATTGCCTCACCTTCCAGGGGACCCCGTTTGACTGCAGTCTCGACCCGACCATTACGCCTGAATTCCTCGCGGACCAGGCGGCCGAGGACAATAGCGTCGTGGAAAATAACCTCGTCAACAATGGAACGATGCCAGATCCCGGCAACCCGTTCGCGGCATTCGCGGCCGACCTCACGTTGCTCACACTCGGCGACCACAACAACTGTTTCCAGAACAACATCTTCACGACGGAGTTCTCGACGCTCGGCGTCCTGCCGCCCTGCGCGCCATAGAGCGCGCCCGCACCCGGGTTGACCTTCCCACGGCCGACCCGGGTGGGCGTTCGTCGTCGGAGTTGACGGTGCCCGCCATCTTGAGCTCGGCAACGCCGGACAGGCGGTCTTGAATCTCGTCCCCTGGGGACGAGATAGTAGGAAGGTTGGCCGGACCACAGAATTCGCCCGACGGTGGCCGCGCGGCCTGCGGTTTTTCCCGCATTTTTGGGCCTTCGTGAGGCGCCGTGTTTCCCGCTCTCTTTTCAACGTCCACCGCGTCTGGGATAAGAACCCATGGCGGCGGCGGTCGAGAAGGAGCTCCATGAGCTCGGCAATGGGATCTACGCGTACACGCAGCTCCCAGGGTCATGGGGCTGGAGCAATGCCGGGCTGATCACCGACGGCGACCAGAGCCTGCTTGTCGATACGCTCTTCGACGCAAAGATCACCGCCGAGATGCTCGAGTCGATGCGCCGCGTGCCTCCGGCCGCGTCTCGAATCGGGACCGTGGTCAACACGCATGGCAACGGCGACCACTGCTTCGGGAACTCGCTCGTCGCCAACGCCGAAATCATCGGCACGAGAACAACCAACCCACGGACGCGTCGTTCTTCGCGTTGTTCTATGCAGTGATACCCGACCCGCCAACGCCACCGTGGGATCCGCCAGAGTGCCCGTGAGCTGAAACAGGGCCAGGCGGTGCGCTTCATCGGCGTGCCGCTCTGGCCCGCGGCACCCAGGGCGTGTGTAGGTGGAAGGTGCACATGCTCTGCGGACCCGTTCATGTACTCTCTGCTATGAACTAGAGTCATGATGCGAGTCTGCCTCATCGGTTGCGTGTTCCTCATGTTCGGCTGTGGAAACGACGCGAGCACGGTTGGAGACGCGGGCATCGAGGACGGGGGGCAACTCCCGGATGCCGACATCTGTGACAGCGTCGTGTGCGAATGCGATAGAGACGACGACTGCGGGGCGCACGAGGTGTGCGATACATCTTCGGGCCCGGGTCGCGTGTGCGTCTGTGCGCCAGCCTATCAGGACAGCGGAAGTGGGTGCGAGTTTGCGGGCGCGCCACTAGCTCCTGGGTTCGACGACCCGGTGCCGTGGACGACGTCCGGAGGAGCGGTTCTCGATGCCACCGCGCCGGGCGGCGACGATCCCGGCGAGGTGACGTGGTCCGGCGACGCGATTTGCGACAGCTCCCGCGTCGTGCAGACGTTTGCCATGCCGCCCTACGCTCGGGCCGAACCGCTGGCTTTCCAGGTTACGTACCGTGGCGATAGCGAGACCTATGAGGCACGCCCCCAACTCGCGCTCAACGAACACTGGGTTCGCCTGCCCAGGCGCTCTTCGTTCTCCACACAGACGATCTGCCTCGGGGAAGCCGGTTTAGGGGGCGACGTGGAGTTTCGTGTCGACGGCCACAGTGGGTTCTGCCCGACATTCGACCCGGCCGACGAGCTCGTCGTAGATCGATTCGAAGTGGTGCGCGCTGAAGACGCAGAGCTCGAATGTCCGGCACCAGGGTTCGTGCTCGACGGCGACTTCGAGGGCGACGGAACCGCTTGGATCCCGATTGGCGACGCCTCGGTGCAAGACGGGATTGGTCAGAACGGGACACGCGCAGCTCGACTTCAAACCGCCACGCTGTGTACCCCCGCGTTCATGACCGGCGTGGCGTCACTGCCGCTGTCCACGAGCATGCCGAACCAAGCGCTCCGGTTCTTCTGGAATGGCACGACCGGCCACGTTCTGCAGGTGCAGGCGGCCGATGCCTTCGTGGCCGACTTGACCGCCAGCGGCGAAGCGACCGTCAGCACCGTGTGCCTGCCGCCCCACTCCCGGGGGCTGGCGCGGGCGATCACGTTCGCACTCCCAATCATCAATGGGCCGTGCAGCGACGCCGACAGTCGTGATTTCGTGGTGGACACGGTCGAGGTCGTATCGGAGGTCGAGTGCGGAGACGATCCGTACCTTTTGGACGGCGATTTCGAGCTCGCGGTGACGGGGACGGTGCCTGGCAGCTGGAGCTTCGGTGGTGGTGGCCCCCGTGGCACCGTGGGCGTCGTCACCGGTAACGCCCAGAACGGAGACGCCTCATTGCACTTCACCGCCCAAAAGACCTGTGCGTTCCTTTCTGCGAGCGCGACGATCGTAGTCCCCAAGCCTGTTGCAACAGGCGGGCCAGCGCTCAAGTACTTCTACCAAGTCGGCGAGAATCCAGAGACATCGCTCGAGTCACGCCCGGGCAACGGGCCGCTGCCCGAGGGCACCGCCGGATACGTCGAGGAGACGGTGTGCTTGGACCCCGCCCTCGCGACGCAACCCCTGGAGCTGGTTTTCACCATGCAACGGATCGGCCCCTGCGACATCGCATTTCCCGAGGAGGAGGCGTTCATCGACAACGTCCGGGTCACGACCGATGTTGCATGTCCGAGCGGTTGAGGCGCTACTCAGGTGAGCTCGAAGTCTTTGCAGAACAGGAGCGCGGCCGTGGGATCATCGTAGCGCGACTTGCGATGGCGGTGCGTCGGGAAGCCGTGCGCACACCCGACTTTAGGGTCGAACAAGACGCAGTCTTCGCAGTTCCACTTCAGTCGGAAGCGCTCGCGCTGTTCG
>JAFDFW010000442.1 GCA_019309605.1 Deltaproteobacteria bacterium
GTCGCAAACGCCCCGGCCCCAATACGGCGCCGGATGCGGTACTTACCGAGCATCCGCCGGGCCTTGAGAGTCGAATTCGAGCGTGAGCTGCTCGTGATTTGAAGAACGTGTGATTTCATCGGATCGAAGCTCAGAACGTCTGGCGGATTGCCTCGAGGAGCGCAACCCCTTCAGGCCCCATTTCTTTTGCGACGCGGTCTGCAACACCCTTCTGCGCCGTCTTGAACGCCGCCAGCTCTTCCTGCGTCGGATCGTAGATGTCGTAGCCGTACCGCTTCAGGTTCTTCAACAGCACGGGCTCGATCTTGCGGACCTGGCCTCGCCCCCAAACGGTCATTTCGTGGGAGATGGTCGTGAGGACTTTCTGGACGTCCTTCGGAAGCGTATCGAACCACTTCTTGGAGTATGTGAGGAGCGCAGGCTGGTAGCAGTGGCGGCTGAGGAAGAGGTTTCGCTCTCCGTCCTTGAGACCCTGGTACCAGCTCCCGGCCATCGCGAAGAGCGGCGTGTTGTCGAAGCCGTCGACCACCCCGGTCTGCACGCTCATCAGCGTGTTGCCGTTGTCGATGGGAACCGGGCTTGCACCGAATGCCTCGTAGGTCTCCACGTGCACGAGTGACTCCTGAGAGCGGAATCGCATGCCTTTCATATCGCTCGGCTTACGGATCTTCTGTCGGCTGAAGTACGATCGGTACCCGTTCTCCGACCAAATTCCAAAGATCAATCCGCGCCTCGAAAGGACCTTCCTCACCTGTTTGAGAACTTCCGGGTTGTCGAGCGCTTTGTCGGCACTCTCGAAGCTGTCGAACAAGTAGGGCGTCTCAATGACATTGACCTCGCGCACGATCGAGCTCATCCCGCCCACGGCTCCGGCGAACGCCTGCATGCTTCCCATCTGAACGCGACGCGCCAACGATCGCTCGTTCCCACGGCCGAGGCGCAACTTCACTTTGAGGCGGCCGTTGGTCCTCTCTTGGACTTCGACTTTGTAGCGCTGGAGCTGCTCGGCCCAGGGGCTTCCTTTGGGGGCGACGGTCCCGACCTCCATGAGGAACTCGGGCTCTTCCGCGACCGCAGGCCCGACGACAGCCAGGCAGAGAGCGAGCAACGCTCCGATGAAGAAGACAGGATTTCGCATTGAGGGTCCGGACCCTACCGGAATTCCCCTGCTCCGTCTCCAGCGAAAAAGAGCTGGCAACGGTTGGCTTTCGCCGACATCCTGGTGACCTCCGCGAGAAGGGAGCAATGACGATGGGTGAAGCAATTCGAGGCTCTTGTGTGTGCGGGACGGTTGCGTTCCGTATCGAAGGCCCGTTGCGCGGCTTTCAGTACTGCCATTGCAGCCGGTGCCGCAAGAAGACCGGCTCTTCCAACGCGGCCAACATCTTCGTTCCAGTGGGCCAGTTCAGCTGGGAGCGTGGGGAGGCCAAGGTCAAACGCTTCGAGTTGCCGACGGCGAAATACTGGAGCACCGCATTCTGCACGGACTGCGGCTCAGCGATGCCTTGGCTGACGAAGAATGGGAAGGCGATGGTCGTCGGCGCCGGCGGCCTCGACGACGACCCCGGGCTCAGGCCGACCTACAGCGTCTTCTTTGGCTCGCGGGCGCCTTGGTACGTGCACGTCTCCGATCTCGAAATGCACGAGACGCTTCCGCAATCCTAGGTTAGTCTCGCGACTGATGCTCGGCGGAGGTTTCATGATTCGAGGGCTGTGCGCAGGGTTGTTGGTATTGGCGGTCGCGTGTGGCTCCTCGTCAGGTCCGCCCCCCATCGATCCCCTGGCAACCGAGTACTGCGCGGCCTGCTCTGTGTTCTCGGGCTGTGAGCAGCTGATCACGAAAACCCTGAACGTCGTCTGCCCAGACGAAACGCACGCCTGGTATGCCTGCGTCACCGAGAACGCATGCGATGACGCGCCGTGCGAAACTGAGTGGGCCACGCGAAACCTGTGCATGGGGCGGGCACCCAGGGACGAAGTGCGCGTGCGCATCTTCAGCGTGCGTATCTTCGACGACAGGTGCTCGGCGAACATCGGCTACCGTGGCACCGGGCCGACTCGAGAGGGCCATCCGTTTCCAGAAAACTCGATCTCTTCTTTCTTGGCTGCCATGAACGCAGGTGCGGACGGCGTGCAGCTCGATGCCGCGATCACACAGGACGGCGAGATCATCGTGATGCACGACGACACGCTCGATCGAACCACGAACTGCACGGGTTGCGTGAGCGCAATGACGCTCAACGAAATCCGGGCCTGCCGCCTGCTCGACGGCGCAGAGTCCCCCACGGACGAGCCGCCACCGACCCTACTCGAGGTCTACAGCGCCATCGATGGTACCGCGCTCATCGACGTCCAGTTGAAGGTGTTCGAAGCCCCCTGCCTGACCGAGACGACGGGGCCGGCGCAGCTCGTGCCAGCGGTCCTCGAAGAGGTCGCCCGTATTGGTGGTGAAGCTCGAACCATTTTCTCGTCCCTGGACGCAGCAGCCGCCACCCTCGTCAAGGCCGAACGGCCGGGGTACTACTCTGCGATCGTGTCCGATGAAACGGGGCAAGCTGAGGTAGAGCAAGCGGTGGCGCTGCAACAAGATGCGATCCATCCAGGCGCCTCTGTGTCCGCCGAGACGGTTCAAAGCGCCCTCGATGAAAGCTTACAGGTCAACGTGTTGGTGGTGGATACCGCCGACCTGACGGACGAGCAGATCGCGGCCTTGATGGAGGAGCAGATCGCCAAGGGCTCGACGGCGATCATTGCCAACGAGCCGGCGATACTGGCCGACGTGCTCGCGGCTCACCCTCCCCCGTGTCCCTAGGCCTCTACCCAAGCTTCCGTTGCGGCCCAAAGGCGAGCCGCGATTCCGGTATCCTGGGCGTCCTTACGCGCCTCGGCGGGCTGGCATTCCACGTAGTAGAGACCCCCAGTAAGTCGCGGATAGGTGGCGCAGTGAATCTGGGTTTGGGCGCCTTCTTCGGGCGTCTTGAGGAAGAAGGCCTCGATAGGCGATAGCGCGTTGCGAACCTTTTCGATCACGCCGGCTCCTTCGAGCCCCTTGTCGGCCACGTTGGTGAAGACCGAACCTGGGTGCAGACAATATGCCTGCACATGAGACTTCTCAGTATAGCGGCGCTGAAGCTCGCTGGTCATGTGCATGAGCGCGAGCTTGGAGTTGCCATAGGCCGCCCATGAGTTGTACGGCCTCGTCCTCTCGAACAGATCTTCGTTCGACCCCTTGACATACAGATGTGAGACGAC
>JAFDFW010000443.1 GCA_019309605.1 Deltaproteobacteria bacterium
GTGTGCCTCGGCGTCGGAATCTGAAGCACGCGAAGGTAGTAGAAAGCCCGCTGCGCCGGATCGAAGTCCGAGTCTTCCCAGTACGCCGAGAGGGAGGGCGCGCCGAACACGTTGTCATACTTGCCCGTTCCCAGATCCACCGTGCTGGCGATGGGTAGCACACGCCCTTGCTCGTCGTACTGGCGAGCTCCGGCCAGGGCCACGTCATAGACCTTTTCATGGGCCTGACCATCGGCGTCCACCCAGCCCTTGACGACCTGCATGCGGTCGAGATTGGCGCCGTTGGGGTCGCGCACTGCGTACATCAGAAATTTCGGCGCTTCGTCGTCGGGCGCCGCGGTCAAGTCACTCCCCATGGGATGACCGTACGTGTATCCGATGTTGACCATCCCGGGCTGCGTGGCGTTCTTGCTCTTGAAGTGCCATCCGCCGAAGAAGCGGACGCGGATGCGAGGGCCGGTGGTGGCGTAGACTTCTTTTCGCTTGAACGCCGCAAACAAAGAAGTGCGGGTGTTCTCCTCAGCCCACACGGCGGCAAGGCCCGCCGCGCTCATGTCTGCGCCCTTCATGTCGGCAGCAGTGGGAATGAACGTGGTCTCGGGGGTCGAGTCCATCCCGGACTTCCCCCAGAAATTGTACTCCTCGGCGGAGGCCAGGCCCGTATGGGAGTCCGTCGAACCGATCATGCCGACCTTGTAGGGGTTGGCTCCGACCTTCTCGTCGATCTGCATGCCGCGCTGCAGAGCCGAGCGAACGTAGTCGCCCTCATCGACGTCGGCCTGCCCTCCCCCAACCTTCAGCAGATGCGTATAGGTCTCGAACTCCGCAAGGCCGTCCCCGGGCGAAAGCTTCGGATGCGTCTCCGAATCGCCCTTGATCTGCGTCACCTCGACGACAGGCTCCCAGCGCATTCGCATGCGCGCGTACTCGGCGGTGATCGGGCGCCCTTCGCTATCGACCTCATCGAACATCATGCCGCCGCTGATGTTCGAGTTGTGAGGAATCGCCACGAAGTCCGTGCCGACCCGCTCGCTGGTCTCTTCGAGCCATGCCCACAAATCTTCGGGTTTGTCGCTGTCGAACGAGCTAAACGGAATGAACTGTCGCGCCTTCTCCTTCCCGTCAGGCATGAAGATCACGCGATGGAGGTTGTTGCCGCTGGGCGTAGAGGTCCACTCCCAGCCGATCAGCGAAGTAAACGAGCAGGGCACGTTGTTCCGGGTCGCCGCGTCAATGACATCACCCCATGCCGCCCGTTTGAGGGTCTCCTCCTCGAAGTCCACGATTGCGGTGTTGCTGTTGATCGCAGCCCCGAACTCATGCTCGAACACCTCGGCGCCGTTCCCCGAGCGCATCATGGCCACCCAACGCCGCCCGGTTGCAGTAGCGGTTAGCACGGGGTCGCCGCTCATCAGCTTGGCCGGAACCCCCAGCATCTCCGC
Source organism: Deltaproteobacteria bacterium (assembly GCA_019309605.1). GTDB lineage: Bacteria > Myxococcota_A > Polyangia > Polyangiales > Houyiibacteriaceae > SG8-38. The sequence goes on from JAFDFW010000443.1 coordinate 1,443, forward strand.
GTGGTCGGCAACGACGAGGAAATCCAGCGGGGTGTGGATCTGTACGCGCGATTGCGTCGACGGATGCACGACCGGCAACCCCTGCGCCCATCGGTACGCCGTGTCGGGACCGGCGGAGCGGTTGTTCAGAAAATACGCATCCGCCGAATAGCTGGTGTGCACATGGGTGTCACCCCAATACAGCCGCGTAGGCTCCTTGGCGATGACCCCGGGGCTGGTGGGGGGAGCGCCTTTGCAGCTCGCCAAGATCAACGGGATCAGGGCGAGCGTGATGAGGATCACTAGTTGCATCGCTGCATCTCGCATCTAGTACTGCACCCGTATACCGATGGACCAGCTGAAGCGCCCATCATCGGTGGTTTGAACATAGATGTACGGCATCGCCGCCACCATGAAGAACATCATTTTGTAACCGACACCAACCCGCGCTTGCGCAGCCGTGCCCAGATCGTCGAATAGCGCACCGGCCTGCGTGAACACCTTTAGAGTTCGAATCGGCCACCAGGCTATCCCGCCGCCGACCCACCAGTCCTGCGGGCCCTTGAACAGGTCACCAAGCTTCTGGCCTAACACCTCGACGGAAACGCCGTTGAACTGGTGGTCGATGTAGTACTCGTAGCCGGCTCCCCACGTAATCGCCTTGCCGCCCGCTCCTGGAGTGCGGGTGGAGCCCCAATCCATATGAACGTGGTGGCCGCGCTCTCGAAACTTGAGCTTGTAGTTCTGAAGGTCCGCCGGGGTGGGAGCGACACCCATCGAGTTGAGAAGCACCAATATGAGGGCCATGAACATGGTCGGCTATCCCTCATCCTGATCGAGCATGATGCCGTCGGCCCTGCAGCGCTGGCACCCGGACGGACGGAAGCGAATGATGGTCCCGTGGACCCATCGGCCTTGCATGTTGATCGACGGGATGACGGCGTGGCCGCCCGACTTGCAGACGTGATCGCCGACCGTCTTGCGGAATTCCCCCTCGTTGCTCGGAAGCTGACCCACCGAAAATGCCTCGATGTCGACCACGCCGATCTCTTCGTAAGGCTCGATGATACGGTTGCGAATCACACGGTAGTCGCAGTTCGGGCCCCGGGCAGCGTAGGTCCCGCCAGTCTTGCGGTATTCCCCCGAGCCACCGCAGCCAACGAGGCTGAGCAGGAGCAGGCTTCCAATGAAACGAAGAAGTGACGGCACGTCCACGCCGAACAATGCCAGCTATGATCTCGAGTCACAAGCGCTTCGAACCCTAGGTTTACAAGGGATTGACGCTATACCGACCCGCGTCTACAAGAATGCTCTGGGAGCGGTCCATCGCTCCTCGCGCCTGGGAGGAACTGTCATGAAGCAACTACGAGCCGCATCCTTCGCACTGTCGTTTGCGTGGGCCTGCGGTCTGCTTTCTGGATGCAGCTCTAGCGGAGGGCCTCCGGCCTACGCCACAGCCGCGGCGGTTAGAGCCGAACCTTCGCAGGTCTTCTGGGGCGATACGCATCTGCACACCAGCTACTCGCCGGATGCGTTCTTCTTCGGCAACGAGACGGCGGACCCGGACACGGCGTACCGCTACGCCAAGGGCTTGCCGGTCGTTCACCCCTACCACCGGGCGAAGATCCAAATCGGAACTCCGCTCGACTTTCTCGTCGTCGCCGACCACGCGGAGATGATGGGCGTGCCGTTGCGACTCTTTCAAGGCGACGAAACGCTCACCAAGACCGCGACCGGAAAGCGGATCCTCAAAATGGTCAAAGCCGGAAAGGGCCAGGAGGTCTTCATCAAGTTCGTCAGCGCGATCAACGAAGGTAAGCCCTACGAAGAC
>JAFDFW010000444.1 GCA_019309605.1 Deltaproteobacteria bacterium
AGGCGCGTGCTACTCGACGCAACGCGACGCCATGACTGCAGCGCCTCCGCATAGAAACCGCACCATGCGGGTGCTCAACCGCGTGGGCCCCGTGTTGGCCCCCCGATGGCCGTCCCTGGACCCCGACAACATCATTCGCGCTGCGGCACGCGCAGCCAAGTCCGACCACTTCGGCGATGAGAGCTTCCGTGATGCGCTTCCCGTGCTCTTCGACGCCGTCGCGCGTGAAGCAAATCTGACTTGGCTTGGGCGGGTGATGTGCCGTCAGTCGTTGCTCGGGTTTCTTCAGAATCGGTTCAGTGTCTACCGGCACCGCGCAGCTCACCCCGAGGTTGCGGGCGTGCCAATCGAGCGGCCACTCTTCATCGTCGGATTTCCACGGACCGGGACGACGATTCTCTTCAATCTCCTCGCCCAGGATCCCGCGAATCGGGTGCCCCTCGGCTGGGAGGTGCAGTTTCCCGACCCGCCACCGCAAAGCGCGACGTTCGCCACGGACCCGCGCATTGCCAAAGGTCGCACGTACTTTGGTCACATGGACACGATGGCACCGTCGCTGGCTTCCATCCACGAAGTTGGCGCGGACCTCCCCCAGGAGTGCATGCCGATCCTGGCGCAGACTATGCTCGGCCCCCAGTTCAACGTGATCTTCAACGTCCCGAGCTACCAGGCATGGGTGGACCAGCAGAGCGATGCCCCGGCATACACCTATCACCGGCATTTCCTCGAGCACCTGCAAAGCAAGCATATGAGAGACCGGTGGGTGCTCAAGAGCCCCGTCCACTTGCGCTCGCTCGATGCGCTGCTCGCCGAGTACCCCGACGCCCGGATCATTTTCACGCACCGTGACCCCGCGAAAACCGTCCCCTCGCTTGCGAGTCTCTTCTACGTCATTCGTGGGTTGGCGAGCGATTCGGTCGACCCGCATGCGCTCGGGCAACAACAGTTACAATGGTGGGCGGATTCCCTCGACGCGGCGATGGCAGCGCGCGAAAAGCACAGTGAGAAGTCCGATCAATTCATGGACGTCCAATTCGAGGAGGTCGTTGCCGATCCCGTCGCGACTCTCCGCGCCGCGTACGAGCGTTTCGACATTCCGTGGTCCGCGGACACCGAAGGCCGCATGCGATCATTCCTCGCGAACAATCCGCGCGGCAAGCATGGGGCGCACCGGTACGAAATCGAGGACTTCGGCATGACCCTCAGCCAGATCCGCGAGCGTTTCGACGGCTATTGCAGCGAGTACGGTATCCCGCTCGTGGTCTAGCTACTGGAGCGCCTCGAAGTCACGCATCTTCAGCACGAGTTGCGTGCGCGTTTGGACATCCAGCTTTCGCATGGCGGCGCGGAGGAGCATCGACACTCGGGACCTCGAGAGGCCCAGACGATAGGCGATCATTTTGTTGGCTTGACCCAACACCGCGTATGCCACGACCTGGCCTTCGCGTTCGCTAAGCCCGCGTGGGTCGCTGACATCAGGGGCGTTTGGGAGGGCCAGCACGAAGCGTCTGTCGTCCGTGTCGAACCAGTCGACCATGGACCATCGACCCCGCACGAGCGCCTTCCAGATTTGGAGCGCCTTTTCGGGATCAGTGTCGCGCATCTTGCCGCGCGCACGATCCACCGTGACGGCTGCGTCGCGGAGCTTCCGCGCGGACGTGCGATGCTTCGCTGGCCCGACCGCTTCGGTGAGGCGGAAGGTATTGGCATCGAAGATGGCTTCGGCGTCGTGCGGGAGATCGGGGCACGGTTGTTCCCCGGCCTCGAGGGCGGAAAGCCCTTGCCGCAAACGATGCCCGGCGTCCAGGTGTGCGGCTAGCATCTCCCACCGCTGTGCGTCGTGGCCGGTCAGTTTGGTCACTTCCGGGAGCGGCGCCACGATAGCCACCCCGGAGCCCGTGCGATCTACCGCGGTGATGGTGAGTACATCTTTGCAGTAGTCTACGTGCGAGGTGTAGTGGGCGAGTTGCTCGAGACTCACGTCGTCCTCCCCGGACACCGTGCCCGCCCGCCCAGGACGAACTTGCTCTCGGAGCACTTCAGGGGGTGTCAATGCGAGGGCGCGGGTATGTCGCTCCGCGAAGTCCTTCGGGCCCGAGGCGACGTGGATGTCGAGTATTTGGAACGGTCCGCCGTTAGGCGGGCGGCCATACCGCATGCCCGCAACCCCGAGCCCCTGCTCGAGGACCGGCAGCCCCCGCTTCAGAATGGTTGGAAGCCACTCTTCGTCGCTGAGCTCGAGGTCGTACGCCGCTTCGGTGAAGTCGATGATGGCCGAACCTACGTGGTCCATGGCGTCAGATCATCCCTCGGCGCCGGCGTTCCCGGCGCCCACCTCTATCCAAACGCATAGAGTCAGGATCCACGGGATCTCCACCGTGGTCTATACGTAATTGTTTACGGGAAGTAAACTCGTAAGACTGGAAAATTACAGTCCATGGAGAAAGGGCAGAGTTAGTGAAGCGCCTGGAACTCCCGGATCGTCTTCACCAGTTGTGCCCGTGTTCGGAGGCCGAGCTTGCGCAGGAGCAGAGACACGCGGGAGGTCGAGAGGCCCAGGCGATAGGCGATCATTTTGTTGGTGTCGCCGAGGATCGCGTACGCCACGACCTGGGTCAGAGCCCACCGCAAATCAACTCACCGGCTAGAAGGATGGAAATCCTATGCTGCGCTCTCGGGAATCCCGCGCATCTTCTCGACGAGTTGCGGCTGGGTTTTCACGCCGAGCTTGTGCATCGAGTCTTTGAGTAGGCGCGAGATGTACGACGGGGATAGTCCAAGGCGGTAGCTAATCATCTTGCTGCTCTCTCCCTGGGAAGCGTAGGTCGCGACCTGCGCCTCGAGCTCGCTGAGGCCGCGCGGGTCCACGATGCGGGGCGCGTTCGGCCTGGCGAGCACGAACCGGCGGCCGTCCGTGTCGAACCAGTCGATCAGGGTCCATCGTCCCCGGACCAGCCCTTGCCATAGCTGGAGCGCTTCTTCAGGATTGCGGTTTCGAAGCGGTCCACGGGCTTTGTCGACGAGGCGCGCCGCCTCACGGATGATTGTCGCGGCTTCCGTCCCTTGCGCGTCCCCTGTTGCTTCGGCGACTACGAACCGCGCGGGGTCGACCAGCGCCTCGGCGTTGAGCGGCATCTCCGTCATCGGCACACCCGGGGCGGTGCTTTGCCCGTCCAAGCTCCTTCTCAGCCGATGCCCGGCGGCAAGGTGAGCCTCGATCATCTGCCAGCGCCACCTTTGCTTGGGGTCC
>JAFDFW010000445.1 GCA_019309605.1 Deltaproteobacteria bacterium
GAGTGGGTACTCGATGGCGGACGATTCAGCGCTCCGCACGAAGCTCGAGGGCTGCGCCGTTGCCGGGTGTCACGGGACCGGAGGAACCGCCGTCACCACGTGGACACTGGATTTGTCTGGGTCGTCGGTCCAAAGCGCGCTTACTCCGCTTGCGACAGCCATCGGTGTGAGTGGAGACTACCTCGTTGACGAGTTCGACGCGGATTGCAGCTACATGCTCACGAAGGTTACCGATCAGTGGGCAGGCGGCAGCCGGATGCCGCTCACGCCGCCTCATTGGAACAGCGACGAGATCGACTGCTTCCGATCGTATCTGAACGACATGAGCAACTGAGGCGTTGTGGTCAGCCGCGTTCGGCGCGGCGGATGCCCAGGTTGACGATCTTCTGCAGCAGAGTCGGGTAATCGACTCCGGCTGCCTTCGCCGCGCCCGCAAACTCTTCGCCCTCCCCGATGTCGGGGTTGGGGTTGGCTTCCAGGAAGTAAAGCACGCCCGACTCGTGGAGCCGAAAATCGATTCGCACGCAGCCGTCGGTGCCGAGGCGCCGGCAAATACGACGCGACAGCGCGGCGATTCGCCGTTCCATCTCCTCGGAAAGCCCCTTGGCGCGCCCAATGCGGATGCCGTGCTTCTTCTGGTACTCGAGGTCCCACTTCACCTTGCGGGTGGCGATCTTCGGAGCGTCCTCTGGGAGCTTGTCGAGAAAGATCTCCCAGGTGGGGAGCACCTGTAACCGGTGGTTGCCGAGCACCGAGACGTACAGCTCGCGGCCCGGGATGTACTGCTCGACGACGGCGTCGGTCCGAATCCTCTCGTGGATGAAGGCTACCCTTTCTTCGAGTGCCTTGTCGTTGTTCACCAAGGAAGCTTGGGCGATTCCGTAGCTTCCTTCCTCTATCAATGATTTCACGATCAGTGGGAATTCGAGCTTCTGTGGCCGTTTGATCTTCCGATACCGCGGAAAGACACCGAACCGCGGGACCTGAATCCGGTGGTATGTCAGCACCTTCTTCGAAAGGGCCTTGTCGCGGGCGAGCAGAAGCCCGCGCGGGTTGCATCCGGTGTAGGGAGTCCGCTGCAGCTCCAGGTACCCGACGACGTGCGCATCGAAGATCGCCTCACCGTCAAACTCCTCGAGCAGGTTGAACACGACGTGGGGCTTGAACTCCTCGATCGCAGTCCGAAGAGGTGCGAGCTCATCGCTCAGTCCCACCATCAACACTTCGTGCCCGAGCCACCGCAGCCCCTCGCGCACGTCGAACTCGGTCTTGAACGGCGCGATCTCCGCAGGGGAAAGCTTGCTGATGTCGTCGGGCGGGATGAGACTCTTGTGCACGAGAACGATGATTCGCCGTCGCTTTAGAGTGGATGCCATGTATCCCGCCGGTGAAGAAGATGCACCGTGTGCACCGTCAACATGATGGCAAAGTCGAGCTTCGTCTGACGCTCCCCCTTGATCAGTCGCAGCCTGAGCTCACGACACCGACCCATGATATCACGAAGCACCTGGTCGACGGTGAACTGATATTCGCCAGTAAAAAGGGAGATTTGCTCGCGAATTTGGCGGCGATTGCGCCGGAGAAACGATGCGGCCGTCTCGTTGTTCCGGTAGCGCGCGGAGTCGCTGAAGATCTTGAGTAAGTCGCGATCGTACTCGTCGGTGAAGCCGGGGCTGTAGTGGTCCTGACGCCGCTCATAGTGACGCCGCAAGGTGTGCCGGAGCCGAGGCAGAGAGTAAGGGCGCGCGCGCGAGCTCACCTGGGGTTTCTTACTGGAGAGGTCTGCAGCGAGCTCGTCGATGTACTCGAGCTTGCCGAGGGCCAATGAATGTGCGTACTGCCGTCGCCAATGCGACCGAGGCGCGAGCCAAACCGCAAACGTCTCGGCGAAGTCTTCCACTGGGTGTGCCTGCGCGTACCAACCATCCAAGTGCTCGACGAAACCCTTGCTCGACGGGTTCGGGCGATAGAAGTCGGGGTAGGGTTCGGACGCCCGGCCGAACGCGCGCTGCCAGAGCTTGCGCCGCTGAAGGTTGTAAGCGTGCTGTAAGGCGTGTCCCGCTTCGTGGCGGAGCAGGCGCATGCATTCGATCCGCGTGCCCCCCTCCACCTCGAACATCATCTGCCGTTCAAGACGTATGAGCCGTGGATGGGCCAGATAGAAGGGGATGCCGACGCCGGGGATGCCGTCGGGCGAGCACCACTCATCACTCAACCAAGCGTGAAGACGAAAGCGGCGAAGCCCCGCAGCATCGAGCTCTTCACGGAGACGTCCTACGCAGTCTTCGAGCCAGGTGTCCTCCACCGACAGGTCCAGCTCGCACAAGCGAACATCGAGGAGCTCCTCGGTCGGCAGGTTTTCCCAATCGACGGGCACAGCTCGCGCAGCTTGACGGATCTAGTGGGGCGCTACCAGGGAAGCCGTTCGCCGTTGGCGTGCCAGAAGCTGCCGGAGTCCCCGAGCTGCAGCTGGTCGATGCGCGCGACGAGGCCCTCAGCCGACTCCGACACGGGGATGCCGTGGCGTCCGGTCATCTCCGTGGCGACCATGCCCGGGTGCAAGATCGCAACTGCGATACCTTTGCCGCGAAAATCGTGCGCGAGATTGACTCCAGCCATGTTCAACGCGGCTTTCGACATGCGGTACGCGTAGTAGCTGCCCGATCCGTTGTCATCGATCGAGCCCATTCTGCTGGTCATGATGATGATCTTGGAGCCTCGCACCAGGTGGCTCTGCATGATCGAGGTGACCAGCAGCGCGCCTAGCGTGTTGACCTCGAAGTGCCTGCGGATCTGGTCGAAGTCGAGGCTGTCGAACGTGTCACTTTCGAGGATTCCGGCGTTGTTGATCAGGACGTCGACCGTGGTGTCGCCAAGGCCCTGGGACGCCGCTTCGAGCGCCGCCCGGTCGGTCACATCGACCCCGCCGAAGAGCCGAACGCCGAGCGCTTCGAGCTCCGGGCTTGGCTTGCGACAAAGGGCGATCACCTTGTCGCCTCGCTCGCTGAGCTGCCGGCACAGCTCAAGACCGATTCCCCTGTTTGCGCCTGTAATCAGTACCGTTGCCATGAAGCCTTCCTTGTTGGGAAGGCTATCATAGGGCCTCTACGGAGTTGTCCAGTGCAACACTGTCATCGGATCGGAACGCAGAGTCGATCACACCGCTCGACGCAGACGCGCGAGCTGAACGGTCCGCCCAGGATGGCGTGATCGACGCATGCCCCGGGCAAGCCATTAAACTCGGACACGGGGCAATCGAGGTCGTCGAAGCAGCCGACGGTGCAGATTGCGCTCACGTAGTCGGTAAAGCGACCAGCGGGCAGCGCGAGCTCCTCGCAGTACTCGCCCCCGAGGCACTCGTCGCTCGAATAGCAGACCTCGTAGGTGAGTGCGCTCGGATGCGGCACCAGCACGTCGTCGTAATCGCCGACGAAGATGCATCCCGAAAGACTCGTTGCGACCGCGGCCACCGTTAGCCAAGCAAAACGTAAATTAGTTGCAAACCCCATGGCGAAAGTCCTCTCTTTTCAGGTAGACGTTCGCCATCTGCTCCCCATTCAACCGGGGCGTCGGGACCTCGATCGATGGGATTTATTGCTAAATGCTGACGTGGACCTCGTGGCCTTCGTAGGCCGCAACGCCTTCGTCGACTTTCTGACCCAGTTGCCGCGCCAATATGAGCAACGCGCGTGCGATCGCAAGCTCATCGCCGATCATGGGTCGATCTGGGTCGTGCGGATTGCGCTGGGCCTTTCCCGTCGCGGCGAGCTCCTCTCCGCCGATTGCAAGGCGAGCTGTCGCGTTGGTCATGTGGCCTTCCTCGATGACTTCAAGGCTCACCGTGAACCCCTTTGATTTGTTCATGGGACACCTCCTCGGGCGTGCACTGAGCATAAGCATTTCAGGCGCTTGGGTCTACGCTGACGCCCCGCCGTCTTGCCATGTAGCAAGATCCTGGGCAGGATCGCCGCCGAACCGGGCGGTCGTTGGGAGTATGAAGATGCGTTTTTCGAGCTTTGTTCTGATTGGTTTGGTGTCCACGATTGCGCTGAGCGGCTGCAGCGGCGGCGGCGAGGGCGGAACCGGCGGAAGCGGTGGCGGACAGGGGCCAGAGTGGACCGTTGACGTAGGGGCATTGAAGCTGCGTGTGACCGAGTCTCCCTGGAACATGGCGTTCTTCGATGCCGAGGGAAACCCGGTGCTCATCGAGCTTCCGGACATGGGCGACGGTCCAAGCGGGAGCCTCGCGATGCACCTCGGCCCGCCTCCTCCCGGAAACGGCCAGCAGGACCGGTTGCCACCCGTAACAGACGGCGTGCCTGCGACTCCGCCGTTGCGCGACAGCGGTTGGGTGCATGCCACGGCCGTCGAGTCATCTAGGACTGAAGGCGAGTCTTACACGGCGACCATCGCCACCTCGGATCCGAATCGTAAGCTCGAGCTCGTTGCGGCGCCCGTTCCCGAAGTGGAGGGAGCGATTCAAATCACGGTAAGGCCCATGAGCAGTGAAGGCGTTCAGGCTCTCGGCATTGGCTTCGTCGCCGAGCAGGGCGAGCGCTTTGTCGGGTTTGGCGAGCGGAGCAACGCGGTTGACCAAAGCGGGTGGGCGCTCGAGCACTACGTCGCCGACGGACCGTACTACGATGGAGTCGAGTACGGCATCATGGGTGAGATTCTCCCGCCCTGGGGGACCCGATGGCGGCCCGACACGACGTACTTTCCCATTCCTTGGGTTCTGTCGTCTCGCGGCTATGGCGTTCTGATCGACAACGACGAGCTCAGTTATCATCGCATGGGCACGGTCGCCGTGGATGCTTGGAGCATGGAAGTCGAAACCACCGAGATGCAATTCCGCGTCTTTGGCGGTCCCACGCCAGTCGAAGCCCTCGGCCGCTACACCGAGGCGGTCGGCCGGCAGCCGGACAACTACGGGCCATGGTTCTTTGGGCCATGGCTTCAGACCGAGTCCGACAGCCAGATCGAGGAGGCGCGACTAGCCGATGTGCCCACCTCGCTCAATGCGACGTATCTCCATTACCTGCCTTGTGGCTCGCAAGAGGGTCGGGAAGACGAGCAAAGGGCGCGAACCGCCGCCAACCACGACATGGGCGTGGCGATCCACACCTACTTCAACCCGATGATTTGCGTCTCCTACGAGCCTCCGTTCAACGACTTCGCAGAGCAAGGTGCGCTCATCAAACGTGATGACGGCCAGACGTATATCTACGATTACAGCAGCAACCTGGGCAATAGTTTCGAGGTCAGCCAGTTCGACTTTGCCGCGGAAAGCGGCGTGTCCGCGTATAAGGCCTTGACCGATGAAGCGATCGATCATGGATACGACGGGTGGATGGAGGACTTCGGTGAGTACACGCCGCTCGATGCGGTCTCGGCGGACGGCGTCACAGGTACGGAATTCCACAATCGTTACGGGCGCGACTATCACTGCGGCGCATACGAGGCGACCGTCGATGCGGGCAAACCGCTGGCCCGGTTCACGCGCTCAGGCTGGACTGGCTCGCCCGCCTGCACTCCGATCGTTTGGGGTGGCGATCCGACTACGGGATGGGACTACGATGGTCTGCAGTCCTCGATCTATCGGGCTCTGTCGATGGGCACTTCCGGTGTCGCTATTTGGGGCTCCGACATCGGTGGCTTCTTCGCCCTGAGCTTGGTTCCGGGAGAGGAGCGTTTCCTCACCGACGAGATGTTCGACCGGTGGATCGCGTACGGCGGCATGTCGGTCGTGATGCGAAGTCAGAGGAACGGCGTTCAAGTACCCGAGTACGATCGGCCGCAGCCCTGGGACGAGGATCATCAACCGATTTGGCGCTTGTACTCCAAGCTCCACACACAGCTCTATCCGTACATTCAGGCGGCCGCCGAGGAGTACTACGCCACGGGAAGGCCGATCATGCAGCACCACGTGCTGACGCACCCTGGTGATGAGGAAGCCACCGGGCGTGACGATCAGTACATGTTCGGGCCGAGCATTCTCGTGGCTCCGGTATACGTCGAGGGCGCGACCGACCGCGAGCTCTATCTGCCGGAGGGCAGCTGGGTCGAGTGGTGGCGTACCGTGGCCTACGGCGAAGAGGGCGGAACCTTCACACTCGGCACAGCCGTCCTGCACGACGGAATGCAATCGGTTAGCGTCGGAGCGCCCCTCACGGAGATCCCGATGTTCGTCGAGGCCGGCGGCGTGATCCCGATGCTGTCGCCTGATGTGTTCA